>JACKAK010000009.1 GCA_020635115.1 Halobacteriovoraceae bacterium
ATCCCTTACCTCTACAAAGGGGCTTGAGAATCTTTTAATCAATGAAAATTAGTATAAAAAATTGTATATACTTATTCGCATTAAGATTAAATCATCTATTTCGCGTTTGAAAAAATTTCAAAACAAAAATACATAGATTAAGTGTTTATTAAGAAATTAAAGCAAAAATAATTGAAATTAATTGGGAAAATCGTAAGTTAAATCAGTCGACACTTGCAATGAAAATTTATAGCAATACTTGATCCAAACATTATCCATTGGACATGGGTTTCCAAAAACCTGACAGGCATAATCCCATTTTGCATTAACGACTTCAATTCTAGGAGTCGCACTTCCACCTGTTAATGAGCGAATATCGAAATTATACGGATCAGAACATCCACCAACTGGGACTTCTTCAAAAGTATGTTGGACGTAATTTCCACCTTCAGCAGTTCTTAATCTGACTGTTAAAGATAATTTGCTATAGGGAACTGCTGTTAGTCTACAGATATCTTTTCTGATATTAGTTTCAGGATCTTCTGTATTTTGATATTTTTGAATCATTGCAGGACTTATTCCTACTAAAGCAGAGTCACTAACTTTTCCCGGAGATTCTTTTGCCAATACTCTGACTTTAAATCTCTTATCAGCACTTAGGATACTGGGGTTATTTTTAATTAAAGGATCTTCCGCTGTTGTATATACTATATCTTCAGAATTCATACCGAAAGTTATCACATCATTAAATCTATAATAATCTTGAGTTTCAATTTCATATTTCTGAACACCAGAAGAATTGCAACCAGTCTCTCCAGTAGTGGGAGAGGTCGGTGTCGTTGGAATTGTACTAGTATCTGTATTATTTTTTTTAATAGTCGATGTTGATGTTTTATTATTTGTTTTAGAGCATGAACTGATAAACAAAAAAACAAGCAACATAATAAACCCAGAATTCATGATGACTCCATATTAAATTATCATACTCAGTTTGTATGATACTCTTGAAACTTATCGGTATACTTAATTAAAATTAAAGTAGTACCAATAAAAAAATATCTGCACAAAAAATAAAAATGAGATAAAATGCAATGATGGAAAACGAGCTACGGAAATTATTTCAAATATTTAAAATCTATGAACAAATAACCAGATCAATTTTACAGGATTATAATAAGAGAGAGAGTAAAACGGTCTCCTATAAGGAATTAAGATCATCCATTTTAAAAAATTATAAGGATGAATTTTATGAGTTTTTTACTAAGAAATACTTAAAAAGTGATTTTTTAGAAAGAATTTATCTTACTTCTCTTCATAACTTCATAAAAAGTAGTGGTAACTATAAAGAACTTTTAGAAGAACTCGTTCATGGACTATATTTTGTTAATGGAATATCAACTATGAAGATTACAAATCTTCTCAATATATCTAAAACTGATATTGAAAATATTGTTATTTCAAGACTATTAAAACTTTCAGATTTAATTTCATTTCAAAGACCAGAAGAAAAATGTTTCTATTCAAAGAATATTATCTCATCAATTACTAACCCCCAAAATAATTCTCATTTTTTTAATCATTTAAATGGATGCATTCAATGTAGTGATTTAAGAAATTTCTTTCTTGAAATTGTTGATGCTGAAAGGAATAGAATTGCAGAGAAAAATTATAGTGATTTACCAGAACTTACCTATAAGCAATTTTTAACATCTGTTTTAAATATAATGAAAAACATGCTGATTAATATACGTTCAATAAGTCCAGTCTATATCGGAAATATGATCAAAGTAGAGTATCTTGGACTAAAGATACAATTTATTGATTAATACGAAGTGAGTAAATAACATTAAATTCAGAATTCTCATCAAGATAACCCTTAGGGGGATTTGGAATAGAAAGATCCTTGAGTGCTAGTTCGAAAATTTCATTAAGATCTTTATCATCTCCCATTTTGTTAAATTTGATTGAAATGATATTTCCTTTTGAATCATATTTTTGAATGGCCGTGAGTAGTTCTGTCATATAAGGAATTCTATTTTTAAGATATGGCCTTTTACGAACGACTTCTAAATATGAATTCATAATAGCATTATAATAAAGTATTTGATGACGCCTAATAAAGCTATAGTAAACTTTCTCCCTACTATTAAAAGGATCATCACGAAATTCATCTTTTTCAAGCCCAATTGACAATTGAGATTGTCCAAAAAACTCAATATCATCTTTGCCCGTAATAATATCACTAACTCTAATGTGATTGAAGGATTTGTGTTCTACCTTTTTTTTCTTCATTACTTTGGGAATTGAGTTCTTTTTTGCCTCAGCAATCATTTGTTTTTTCAATTTTGTTGTTTGCTGCCCAATCTTTATTTCTTTATTTTTATAAGATTCATCATCAGTAAATTGAACCTTTATAGGGGAGTTAAGTGAAGATTTTAACACGAATTCTTCAATAGTATTTTTTGAGGGTTTAATCCACCTGAAAACACTAAAAACCAATCCATGTAAAAGTAGGGAAAGAAAAATAGAGATAATGAAAACGTTATTAGGTTTACTAATCATGCTTAACGATACACTCTCTGTGCAAAAAAGGGAATATTTGGCCGATTATTGACTGATTTTGTAGATCAGTTAGATTAGTAATATTGATGGCACTAATAAGTGCCATTCTAGGGAAAATATGGGCAATTATTTCAGAAAAAATAGAAAAATTCTGCCAATTTTATTAGGTGCATCTTCATTGGCCCTAGTTATTACATTAATTTTCATATTTAATGCTACAAGTAGTTTATCTTCACAATCAAAACTAATTGAGGGTTCAAGAGTTTGTTTTTCAAGGGTTGGGCAAGTTTTTTCTGCTCGGGCCATGGAAAATTTAAATTCTAACTATCTGACAAAAGAATTCTATAAGGACACTGAGCGTTGTTATAGTGAGTCAATTGATATTGCAAAAACGCTGAAAAATTCTGAATTATTAGAAAAATTGAATAATCTGGCCACTGAAACTCACTGGTTTCATGAGAGGGTAAAACAATTTGGTTCGCAGAATCTACAAAAAACAGTCAGTTTAGAGTCAATTAATGAAAAGTTTAATGAACTTGAAACATTAAATAATTCACTTGTTGATCATATTGAATATATTTCAAATGATTTAATTCGTAGTTTAAGAATTCAAAAAATTGTTGGGATTTGTAGTTTTCTATTACTTTTATCTATTGTTTCTTATTTTGGGTTTTATGTTCGTGGGAGAGATGAGAGTAATTCACAATTAGAGGAGATGGCCAAGATTGAACTGGCCAAGGATAAGATTCAACCTCTTGAGATCCAAAAAATCATCGGAACAGCATTAGGAAAAAATGAACTTTCATTTTGTCAGGAACTTTTTTACAACTACCATTATTCTCATTACAGACAAAAAAACAAAGTAGTTCAGACTAAAAAGGAAACCAAGAAAGTTGAAATTAGGCCAGAGAATATTGTTCAATCAAATCAACAGAAGGAAAAAATCATCCTTAGTGTAAATGTAGATGATGTATTGACGAAAGTTATTACAGTCTTAAAGGAAAAAATTTTTATTGAGGGTGTCATTCTTGAAATAGATATTGACCAAGACATTTATGTACACGCTAATGAAGAAGATTTGGAACATATTCTTTATCAATTATTGATGCATTCGATTAATTCTTGTGCGAATGTTTTTGGAAAAAAGAGAATTTCATTTAACCTTAAGAAGCTTGGTGGCACTATTTTACTAAATATTGAAGATAATGGGGTTGGATTTGCTCCAGAATTTATTCATTCATATGTACATGGAAAGCAAATTAACTCCAATGAACTTGGAATTGAATTACAAATTTGTAGTGAGCTACTCAAACAGTCAGATGGAGAAATTGCATTTGCAAATATTTTAGATGAGAGTGGGATGATTGTTGGAGGTGAAGTCAAGCTACTCTTTAGAAGAGCTCAGAAGATTTCTAGCATTGATACTGATATTATTGAGGATAAACTCAATGATGAGACTTCTCAACCGCAGCTTGTTAAATTGGTACGTGGTAAAAAGAAAGACCTTGTCAATAGTCTTTAAATAAATCCAATTTCAGAATACTCTTTTTTTAAATTGTTTGTATGAACTTTTAGGCAAGAATCTATCTAAAAGTTGTAAATAAAAATCAAAATTAAAACTTTTATTTTTTAAAAGATTACTTAAATAATTATCTTGATCGTTGGAGTTTTCCATCATGACTTCTCCAAGGAAATAACCAATGTATTTACCTGCATAATATTGGGCATCTATACCAGAATTTTCAATAATATTTTTTTCATCTCTTTTTTCCAATATTTCGAATACGAGGGCGATATTATTTTTTTGTTTTTCAGATGTTGTGTCTAAATCTAGTTTTTTTAAAAAATCTAAATAGAGATCACATTTCTTATAGGGGTTAATAATTTTTGATCCAATATAGGTAAATAGGAATGTGTAGAAAAAATAAAGATAGGCAGATATCTTGTCGTTAAAATTATCTTCATGTTGATTCAAACAGAAATAAATATGATTACCACAAAGGCCAGCGATTCGATTAATTGAATAATTTGAGCAATAGTAAAAATTTGAGTATGGAACTCTGAAAGATTTACCACGGATCAGAAGGTTGTTGTAATATTCTTTGAGATCATTATGTTTGATCTCTTTAATTTTATTTTTAATAATTTCAATAGAATGATAATCATAGAGATTATAGTTTTCAATATCATCTTCAGGAAGAATGAGTTGGGCCCTTTGACATATAATCTTAAGAAGAAATATAAAGTTTTCATTTGTGGAATCTGTAAAAGATTTTAGTCCTTTGTGAATAACTATTTCACGAGTTTCAAAATCGGGGTCTTCATCGATATTTTCATACCAATAAATCATACTTTCATATTTTATCCATGGTGGAGATGTTTGAAGTGAAAATTCATTTTGGCTAAAACTTATGATGACTTCATTTGTATCTTTCAATTTCCAATAAACCTCATCTAAATTTTGATGAATGATAACTTGATTAATCTCTGGAATTGATTTCGAGTTAACCTTCTGTGGGAGTTTGTTAGGCATAATATGGAGTTCGCCAAACAAAACAATTTGTAGAGTGTTAGGAAATTCTTTGTAATACTCTGCAATTTTTATGGCCGCAAATTCATCTCTTTCTTGTAAAGATCCAAAAGAATTCAAGGCGACTATTTCAATCTTATGTTTTTTTGCTATATCAAAAAATCTTTTGTAATGATGCCATGGGAACTGCCAGTTTTCACAATATTCAATCACATCCAGAAATTCTAATTCAGTTATATCCCCACTTAAATAAGCATCAATTGAGTATTGTTGCTCTGAATGTACAAACTCAATTCCAATACATAAATTTTTCTTAGACTCAACTATTTGTCTTAATAGTCTTTCAAAGTTTCTTCCAGATTGATCAAAGGAATGGAAGTCACCTAAATACAAAATATGAGCACTTTTGATTGCATTGTTAAGTTGTTCAAAATTACTTACCGTAAAATCTCTTTTTGAAAAAAATTCTTGGTTTTTTCTATAACTAAGCATTTCATCAGATACTTCACTTTCCAAAGAAAATGCTTTATTTTTCATATAGTTATAAATGTCTTTTTCTAAATTTTTATCCACAGAACTATTATGCACATAATTCTAAAAAAAGAACAACTTAAGTATGTCCGAGTAATATTCTCGGGTTCGGTTCTATGAAGAAAGTGAAATTTGTGAACTTAAAAGCTGGTTTATAATTTGAATTGTATCCTTGTAGAGAATTTTTAAATCTTCTTGATTTTGAGTAGATTTTTTAATGACTTCTTTTAAATCTTTCAGAGAAGGAACTTCAACACTACTAAAGATTTGCGAAATTGTAGCGTTTTGAACAGGCCCAAGGATAAAGTGAATAAATTGTAACATTTCTTTGTCAGAATATAATCTGGCCACACTTTTTTCGTGTGAAAGAATCTCTAGATACAGCTCATCTTCAGAATGTACAATTTTTGAAGAGTGGTAATAAGATTGAATTTCTTTCACGGAAGAAATCTTTAATTCAAGATAAACATCTTGATTATTGGGGTATAGAGGTGACTTATTTTTTTCAATTAACGGTCTATAGATATTAGGATTATTAAAATCTATGTCAGCAGAAAAACTATGCGCTTGATTTTGATTTTCAATCAAATAGGAAAGATTGTATTTGAAATAACAAAGAAGACCCAGCCCATGCCATGGGTACTTTGAAACAATACTTTTGATTGATTCTTTTTTTCTATTAAATTCTTCTAGAAGCTTAGATGAATTTTCAGATTTAATTTCATCTGGAGCTAGTTTTAAAATATCAAAAGTAGATTCTAAATACGTTGGAATTGGTTTTGTTTCAGAGAAAAATTTGGGAATGAGCAATGATTTTAATTTGGATTTAACCTTTGTCGCTCCACCTGTGAGACAGATTTGAACTATTTGACTTCCAAGATGTGACTTGAAGAAATCTCTAAACATATTTATATTTAAATCTCTAGATTTAGGAATAAGACCAAAATATGAATAAAATGCATGGCCCAGTTCTTCGGCCTTTGCTTGGTAACTTTTTGAAGGAATTATCTCAAGCTTAATATTTTGAGAATCAGTATAATTTGCAATAAGCACTAGCGGATAAAGATCCTCTGGAGAATATGAAATTCCTAGGAGTCCAGATGTTAAAGTATCTTGTTGACCATTAGCTGATGGAGAAACTTGTTCTAATTGAAAGAAATGATCAAAGGGTATGCAGGAAGTTGTTAAATTTTTAAAAAAAGAAGGATGTGTCACATTCGAAGGGTCTTTTGAAGTTGAATGTAAGAGTTTTCCATCCATAATTGCATCTTGATGAAGTTCAAAACTAAGGTCGTTTTCTAATGATTTAATATAAATAGTTGATGTGCTTGGACTTTTCTCATTGAAAAAATTTGTAAGCGTTTCAACAAATAGACCAAATTTTGAAAATGTTTTCAGTTGTCCACTCCATCTGAAACTTAGGCAAGGTTCTTTTTCTTTAATTTCAAATTGTGAATTAAGCCCTCTAGGATCAAAAAGATTATTATCCTGATAGCTAGGGGATTCGTTTCTAAGTGAGAAAATATAAAGAAAAGAAGGAATCTCTCCTTTTCCAGTTAATTCATCAAAATTAAAATAGGCCTCAAGTTTTAGTATTTTTAAGAACTGTTCCATTTTTTCAGACTGTGAAGGAACAAAGAGATTTTGGTTTGTTAAAATATACAGTAGTCCATCATTTAGGAGTTGTTCTTTGTGTTTTAATATGCTGGACAAAACGTAGTGGTGCGGATTTTTCTTTGGTATTTCTGATAAATTAAGAACAATTCTTTTAAAAAGAATATGTTTTCCATGTTCACTTGATAAATTTCCAAAAATACTCATTTGACCAGAATTGTTTTGTCGATTATCTGAGTACTTATTATTGAAAGAACTACAAATCAGCTTTATAGGATCATGATCTTGTTTACCAGCAATATCGACTAAAATAGTCAGTAACTCTAGTTCCTGACATATTTTTAAGAAATCACCACTTTGATTATGAATGGATTCAAATTCAGCACAGAGGAGATGTTTCCATTTCTTATCCATTTTGCTTTCTTGTGCCAACCAATGTGAATGTGCCAAAGAAATGAGTTGCTCTCCATGAAACTTGCAATTTATAGAAATAGGATATTGTTTATCTGATGAATAATTCGAAGATTCATCTTTTTTTAACCAATTTGGAAATTTTATTAATAGATTATTGAGAAATTGACCAAAAGAGGTTGAAGAAAGAGAGTGGGAGTACCCAGTTGTAGGGCCAAATATAAGTGAATCTTTATTTGTATTTATAACATTATCAAAGTTTGTAATTTTTAAAAATTCAGAAATATCGATGTTCAAAACTAAGTCAGACGTTTTAATAACTATTTCTTTAGAGATAACAATTGAGGGACGATACCAGCTATAAGAATTGGCCTGGAGACCAAGTGAATTTAATTCGGTAGAACTTCCTCTTCTAAATATTTTAGATAAAAATGAATTTGGATTTCTTAAATTATTTTCTGTTGGAAATAATTTAATTTGATGACAAAGTTTTGATAGAAATCGTATTTTGTATAAATAAAAAGTTGCGGCCCTAAAGCAATAAAACTTAATAAATTCATTAACGGCTGTGTGTTGTCCAATTGATTCATTTTGAATATTCTTCCAAAAATCAAACTGGTTGAGTTTTGGTGTTTGCCGTTCTTCAATATAAGAAAGATATTCTGTGTAAATTGAATCTTTGAGAGATTTATTCAGACCATGAAAACAAGAAAACTGTTTTTTGGCATCATTGTAGAAAGTGATAAGGTTTTTTCTAATGGCCAAGGCATTTTTACTAATTAAACTATCACCATGCCACTCAGGTATAATAAAATTTTTAAATTCAAACCTTTGATTAAAAGGCATAGCGTTCTCACTCTTGTAAATGGGTGTACTAGAGTGAAACTCCTGTTTTACACTGGAGCTATAAGAATTTCCGAGCCAAGATCCGGCCTGAAAGACTTTTTTTGTCAAAATTTCCTCGATCAAAAATTGCTAGATACAAATGTACAAAAGTTTCCACGTTTTTTTAAAGCTTTTATTGAAAAAAAAACTGACAGATAGTTGTGATTTCTTGCACTTAACTTGATTCCACGCATTGTTTAGTTAAACTCTGAAAAAAATTAAGGCCTAGCGTGTAAAAAAAACTTTTTTGTTTCCGATAGATAACAAGTAATAAGGATTAGAAGTTTAAAAGGTCAGTTTATGAGTGAAAAGCTTCATGAAGAGGATATTGAGCAGAATTTTAATGACTCAGAGCTAGAAGATATTATGTCTGAAATTGAGTCGTTAGAAAAAGAGTTTGGTGGAGATGATACATCTGATGAGGAATCTTCGCTGGAAGACATCTCAAACGAGGAATTGCAGATGTTGGACGCAGATTCTAATGAAGACCTTTCACAAGAGGAAGAAGCTCTATTTGATTCTACTGATGAAAATAATGACGATGAATTCCATGATGAATCAGAGGAAATTTCACAAATTGTTTCTGAAGTTGAAGATGAGGTCGAAGAAGAAGTTGAACAAAAGCTTAAGTTTGATGACATTGAGTCACTTGAGGATGTGCAAGACGAATTTGAACTCATCAAAAATCCTGATCCTGAAGTCTTAGAAAAATTAAAAGTTGATTCATTTGAGGCAGAAAAAACAAAATTACAAAAAAACATCGATACAGAAATTGAGTCTGCCGTTGCCAATATTTCAAGCTCGACCATAGATGAAGTCACAAACATGTTAAATGGTGATTCACACAGCATTATAGCTGAGGGAATGGTTCCAGATGAAGACCTAGAAGGGGAGCTTCAAGCAATTGCAAAAAATCACACAGAACAAAAAGTTGAGCATCACGTAAGTGAAGAAATCGTAGATAACAATTTAATACCACTTAAGGACAATGACATGAGTAAATCAAATCAAAAACAGGTATCAGAAATGAATTTTGAAGTTAGTGGTAATATTTGTATGAAGATGAATTTTAAATTATCAGGTAAGGATGTTATCTTACATCTAGGAGAGGCCGATGGCCTAACCGTAGAGCTTCCAGGTGGAATTAAATTCACTGTACCATTAGAAGAGAAAAAAGCGTCTTAAACATGTCTCACATTTGATAATTTCTATTGTATACTCAAAAACATCTTTGAAAATGTTGTGCATTATGAGGTGTTTGTGAGTGTTGCAATTTTGGGTGGAGACCTAAAAAATTTAAAACTAAAAGTATCTAACTCAGGCATGACCAGGCCTACTAGTGTTATTTTGAAACGAAAACTATTTGATTCATATCAATCAATGGAGGGATATTGTTTTATCGATTTATGTTGCGGAAGCGGGCAAGTCGGTATTGAAGCTCTTTCTCGAGGTGCTCATAAGGTTTACTTAGTTGAAAAAGAGCGAAAAGTTTTTCAAATTCTAAAGGATAATTATCTTTTACTAAAAAAAAGAGATGAGTCTTTAGCAGAAAAAGTAACTTTGTCATCAATGGACAGTATAAAGTGGATACAAATAAAATTACCTGAATTTAATTTGGATGAAAAATATTTTATATTTTTGGATCCTCCCTACAAAAATCATGAACTTTATAAAAAATGTCTCGTTATGTTAAATAACATTTTCTTAGATGGAGTTTTATGTATAGAATCTGATAAGCTAATAGGGCCCTCTGTTGAGTTCTTAAGAGAACATTATGGGCCAGAATTTAAATTATTTGAACATAGCGATTCTTTTTTATATTTAGTAGACTTAAGAAGAAAGGGAGTAAATGATGAACAAACACCGTAGAGCTATATATGCTGGAACATTTGATCCCTTTACTAATGGACATAAAAGTATTTTGGAACGATCATTAAAGATAATTGATGAAGTGACTATTCTTGTTGCAAAGTCACCAACGAAAAAGCCATTGTTTTCTCCTCAAAAAAGAGTTGAGATGATCTCAAAAGTATTCGAAAATGACAAACGAATAAGGGTAGATTCTTGGGATGGACTTGTCATCGAATATGCTAGACAAGAAAATATAGGAACGATCATTAGAGGGCTAAGGCCAACCGGAGACTTTGAAGTTGAATTTCAAATGGCCTCAATGAACAAAAAACTCTTCTACGATGTAGAAACAATTTTTCTTATGACTGGAGGCGAACATTACTTTGTTTCTTCCACTCTAGTAAAAGAAATTTACACCTATGGGGGAAATATTTGTGAATTTGTTCCTCCTGAAATTTTTGAATATTTAAAAGACGAGAAACGTATATGATTAGCTCAAGAGTTAGACAAATTGAAGATTCACACTCAAGGTACCTACATCAAAAAGCAAGCTATTTAAAATCCCAAGGAAGATATATTTATAATCTGGCCCACGGAGAATTAAATATTAAGCCACCGATTGAACTTTTAAATAATATTAAAACTCATACTAATTTTTTAGCAAGTTTTTTGTATTCTGATCCTCAAGGACAAATTGCTTTAAGAGAAAAAATACTACACGAATTTCAAAACTCTAGAGGAGTAAGTTTAGATGGTCTAGAGAATGAATTTGATTGTCTCATCTCAAACGGTGCAAGACATGCTCTATCCAATATGCTTGGGACCATTTTAGATCCAGGGGATGAAGTGATTATCATAAGACCCTACTGGTCTGCGTATCCCCAAATCGTCAATTTTTGCAGAGGAGTGCCGGTATTTGTTTCTTCATCCGTTTATGATTTCTATCATCCATGTATAGACGATATAGAAAAAGTTATCTCAATGAAGACGAAGGCCATCATAATAAATTCTCCCAATAATCCTTCAGGTATTCATTACAGTGAAGGATGGATGGAAGAATTTGCTGCACTAATGGAAAAAAATCCTGAAATTTTTATTATTTCAGATGAGATTTATAGCGAAATGATTTACTTTGATCCTGCTCCAACTTATTTTTATCAAACTTCACCAAATCTTCTCAACCGGTCAATCATTATAAGTGGAATTTCTAAAACTATGGCCGCTGCCGGACTTAGAATTGGACATGCAATTTGCCAAAGAAATCTCGCGAAAGCAGCTGCTAAAATACAAGAACAAACTACTTCTGGTGCGAATTCTCTAATTCAAAGAGCACTTGTGGATTATGACTTTTCAAAGCTTAGGGCCTACCTCTCCCCAATTAGACAAATGTTAAGACAAAACTCAAGGATTTTACAAAGGCTCTTTAGAGATTTTAATTTTTCTCAAGTATGGTACCAAACTTGTTCATGCTATTTTTTTCTCATTGATTTCTCAAAACTACCCATAATTGAAAAATTTCGCAATCCAGAAAGTAATCAGACTGACTACTCTGTTGAAATTTGCGAAAATATTCTCTCGGAAATAGGCGTGGCCATTGGACCTGGTACTGATTTTGGAGTTGAGAATTCTGGTCGGATATCACTTATCTTAGATGAAAAACACTTTGAAGATGCCCTAAAAAAACTGCTTGGGTACATTACAAAATAAATCGAGCAAATATCTCAAGTAAGAGTATCTCAATAGGGGGTTTATGCCCTCCAGATATTAAATCATAAATTCTATATAATTGTTTAAGGCGTATAAGATGGCCAAAGGGCCTCTGTCTATGGGGAATTTTATATGTATAGACTTTTACACTTAGCGGTTTCCACGTCAATTATGCTTATTCTTTTTTCGAGCTGTCACACAGATGAAGAAATCTTTGAGATTAAAAAAGAAGATGCGATGATAGGCGCTCGCTTTGCGTTGAATGATGGGAAATGTGATAAGGCCCTGGCCTATCTAACCCCTTATTGGGACAATAATGATGCTGATTTTCTAACCCTTGTCTCATCTAGTTATATCTGTAAGTCAGATTTTTCTCTTCTAGATTTTTATGTAAATGATATTTCAAAAATTTCTGCACCTGAAGTTTTTAGGTCATTTGCTACCTTTGAAGTTGCTGATTCTATGACTTCAAGTGAAGACGAATCATATATAAATCTTTGGTATGCACTTGATGTGTTACTTAACGCTGGAATTCCAGATTCAACAACTTCTCCAAATGTTGCAAATAGGGCGCAGTATCTTACTTCCGATGAGGCAGACAATATCAATCTTCAATTGTTCTATGTTATTTCAATACTACTTGGAAAGTTCTTTCATTTTTATGGTGATGCAGATTCCACCGGTACAAAAGGGGCCGGTACAGATAACGATTGTCTATACACCTATGATACAACTCTTTCTGTAAGTGGCTATGCTGATCTTGGGACCGTTCTTGATGCAACGATTGGTGGAGGAGTAGGAGATGCTGGCTCATGTACTAGTGCAGGTACTGGTCACACTTCCTTTAATAACCCCGCAAAACGTGTAAGACGACTTTGCGAAGGGGTTGTACTTGTTAATAACTTTTTTGATGTCTTCACTGAAGTTGCCTCTGTATTTACAGGAGGTGAATTGAGTGATGTTACAGATGCTTTAAACCTTTTAGAGTTAATTGAACCAATTTTAACTACTGCAGATGCTAATGCTGGTGGGTTACTTGATATTTATAATATGGATGACTGTATTGAAGCGAACACAGATGTTACAGATGATAGCTACCTGCAGATCTATTATGCATTTGTTATGGAGAGGCTTTACCGTTGAAACTAATCTTTGGATTGATTATATTTTATCTTTCTATGCAATTAGATGCAAAAGAGGTTTTTCATGTTGGAAGGTCTCCTAGAGCACTCATTATGGGAGATGCTTTTGCTGCACTTGCTGATGATGAATATACCCTTTTCTATAATCCAGCAGCATTAGGTAAAGAGGCCGATTTAAGAGTTGTTCCTTTTAATCCACATCTAGGAATTCTTAACCCTTTGGATTATATTGATAAATTTCAAAATATGCCCTCAGGTGTTGAACAAATTGCTGAGGTAGGGATGGGAATACCTCTTTATTTTTCTATTGGTGCTTTTCCAACACTAAAATTTGGGCCGATTGGAATTTCCATGTATGCACAAAGACAGGGAAGATATTATATTGATAATCCTAAATATCCTCAATTAACGATAGATGATAGGTTAGATAGGGGTTTTGTGATAGGAATGTCACACAGAATGGAAGGATTTGGTAAAGACGAATTTTCCTTTGGTTTTTCATTTAAAAGTGTAAAAAGGGCCGGTATTTTTGGAACTTTTGATATGCTTGGTGGACTTCTCTTAGATGTATTAAATTCTGGTTCAATTTCACCGAGTTCTCTAAAGGAAATACTAGGCTATTCGAAAGGCTCTGGAAAAGGTTTTGATGCGGGAGTTGAATATATTCTTAAAATTGGAGATGATACAAAGGCCAATTTTGCTTTTTCTGTCATTGATATTGGAGATACAAAGTTTTTGCACGAAGAAGGCCCTTCTAAACCTCCCTCGCAATTGATGAATGCAACTTTGGCCACTGCTTTTGTTCAGGATTTAGGTTTTATAGATTATAAATTTGCTCTAGATATTCAGGCCATGAATCAAAATTTAGAGTTCGGTCAAATGTTGCATCTTGGCATGGAGTTGGGTTTACCAATCATTAAACTCCTTGCTGGTTGGAATGCTGGCTACATAAGCTACGGAGCTTCCTTTGAATTTTGGGGAATTGAGTTCCTAGGAGGACTTTATGGCGTTGAAATTGGTAACGGTTACCGGGTAAAAGAAGCACCAAGGGCAATAATTTATTTCAAATTTTTAGACTTTTCATTTGATGCTTAATAAATTCCTTTTTAGAATAAAGGGCAGGGAGTTTTTATGTCGAACTCTTTAGTCAGCTTATTTGGAGGAGCTTTTTGGAAAAAGTTTTTGTTCTTGATACGAATGTCATTTTATTTGACCCCCAGGCCATCTTTAAATTTGAAAATCACACAGTTTACCTTCCTTTGATTGTCATAGAAGAAATTGATCGATTCAAAAAAGATCAAAACGAAAATGGAAGAAATGCAAGACATTTTTCCAGGATTGTTGATGATTTAAGAAAGGGTGGATCTCTCCATGATGGAGTAGATTTAAACAATGGAGGGAAATTTATTGTCTCTATTAACCTAAAAGTAGGAAGTGAACATGAAGGTTTGATAGATTTTTCTAATAATGACAATAAAATTCTTGGAACTGTTCTTTCTCTTAAAAATGAAGGAAAGAGTGTCGTTTTAATCACTAAAGATATTAACCTTCGCCTTAAGTCAGATGCTCTGGGCCTAGTTGCTGAAGATTATGGTAATAAATCTACAAATCCAGAAGACCTCTACTCTGGGCAGAGGATATTTGAGGTGTCTGTTGAGCGTTTGAAAGAGTTTGAAGAAGAGAGGTTTTTGCAATTAAAAGAAGACGAGTGGAAGCAATTTTATGCCAATCAATATTTGATTGTAACAGAAGTTAATAATGAAAGACACAGACTACTTGGAAGGTATTCACAGCAAAAAAAAGGTATTGTCCCTTTGATAAGAATGCGAGAAGGTGTATGGGGAATCCACCCGAAGAATGTAGAACAACAGTTCGCATTTGATGCTCTTTTAAATGATGAAGTGAAATTAGTATCCCTAGTAGGAAAGGCCGGAACAGGTAAAACCTTATTGGCCATTGCTGCAGGTCTTGAGATGGCCATTGCGCAAAATAAATATATTCGATTACTCGTCTCCCGCCCTGTTCAGCCTATGGGGAAAGACCTTGGATTTTTACCTGGAGATGTCAATGAAAAACTAGCTCCTTGGATGCAGCCCATTTTTGATAATATGGATTATCTTTTCGGGCACCATGGAAATTCTAGCTCTTCTTGGGAAGATTTAATTAATCAAGGTCTACTACATGTTGAACCTCTCACCTATATTAGGGGAAGATCCATTCCTGCTCAGTATATGATTGTCGATGAAGCTCAGAATTTATCGCCCCACGAAGTAAAAACCATTATTACAAGGGCCGGGGAGGGGACTAAAATAATTCTAACAGGAGACTGTGATCAAATTGACAGTCCCTATTTAGATTCCGTTAATAATGGACTGGCCTATGTTGTAGAGCGAATGAAGGCCGAAGAAATTGTTGGCCATACAATTTTAAAATATGGAGAGCGTTCAGAATTATCTGAAATAGCATCAAAATTATTATGAGTGAAGACTTTACAAGGGAATTCTCACGTGCACCGTTAAGAGGTAGAATACTTTATGGTGTAGATACTGGAAGAGAGGGAGAGTGTTTCCACACTAACTTAATCAATGTTTCAGAAGGTGGTTTACTGATAGATTTTTTACCATTTACTCCCAAGTCAGATGAATCGGTCTTTTTTTATTTTGAAATGCCAGTGATTCCCAATTTGGCAAATATGTCGGCATTAAAGATTAGATATATTTCGGGAGATGATCAATTTTTTAATATTGTATGGGGTAAAGGAAAAATTGTTAGAAGTTTTAAATCCAAAGGTGAGCTCATTCCACTCCCTATCCAGAGAATGGCGATTGAATTTATAGATATAGAGAACAATCAAAAAAAAGTAATTTCAGAATATGTTGAGTCATTTTCTAGAAACTTAGGACTTTTTAGCGATACAGTGACTAGGGTCATTGCAGGCGAAGAAGATAGAGATAAGTTAAGTGCAATCGCAGATATTTTAGGTTATGAGAAAAATATGGAATTAAGTAATCTGAAAATGAAAATTGAGCATGATTTAAAAAGTTTTGAGAAAAATTAACCTTGAATATTTCTGTTAAGTCGTTTGTTTAATTCATTTAAGATTTCATGAGAACGTCTTGTTAGTGCTCTGCTGAGTGGCATTTTTTTTAGTTCTTCTGCTGTGTAATGGGATTCATCAATAAGTTGATTAAATGTTAAAACAGTTAAATATTCAATGTAGGATCTTGAGTCGTATTTTTCCTCGTGATCTTCTTTCCACTTTTTTAATTCTACAAGATTTCCTTCTTGTTCTCTTTCTAAGATCATACTTCACCTAATCTTTTTTTTGCACAACACGTTCCACCTCAACTTTTTTGAGCACGACGGTTATCTATCAAGGTCTGTTAATTTTCAAGAATTAAAAACTTACATCCTGTAAGGAAGTAAGTTTTTCATCTGAAAAAAATTCATAATCTTCACATTAGCATACGAAAATTCGTATCCTTGTTAAACGATAAGAGCATAAATATGAAAAAAGTACTCACTTTTAAGGGCCAACTTGGGCCCTTTTCTTACTTCTATTTTTTATAAGGAAATAGATAACAACAACTATAGCAACAGAAAAAATAATATAATTACTTTTTTTAATTGTATCTAAGACAGTGTCACCAAAATGATAATAGATTGTAAAATAAGTGCAAACTGAGATTGTAACAGCTGTTAAATCACTTAGACAAAATTTAGCTATATTCATTTTTCCAAGTCCAGCAGTGAGAAAGAGACCATTTCTAATTCCAAATGGTATGAAACGACCTAAAATGAGAGTGATGATTCCATATTTTTCATAGAAAGAGTGTATTTTTTTTACTCTATCAGGGGGCACCATACTCGAGAAAAACTTTATTTTTAATAATTTTTCTCCAAATACGCGGCCAAGAAAAAAACAGATAACATCTGAAACATAGGCCCCTGCATAGATTGCAATAAATAGGGGCCAAAGATATTGTGGATTTTTAGCGGCCATTATCGCGGCAACAAAACACATCATATCTTCGGATACAGGGATATTGAATCCTGCTAAAAAAAGTAAACCAAAAATAATGTAAGGAGCGGTCGCCACATTAGATTGAATAAACGTCATTACAGATTGGGTGATTTCTTCCACAGCTATCCCGTTATTTATTTAGAGAAACGGCCAGATAATTCTGGCCGTGCATCTCTTAAGATGTTGATTAATTATTTTTTGAAAAATATTCTTGAGAGCCTTTTGGATCAGGCTTCATTGTCGCTGAACCTTTAGTCCATCCAGCAGGACAAACTTCACCATGCTTTGCTGTAAACTGATAGGCCTCTAAAAGTCTTAGAGTTTCGTCAACATTTCTACCAACTGAAAGATTGTTTATTGTTGAATGTTGAATCACATTTTTGTCGTCAATGATAAAAAGTCCACGTAACGCAATACCTGCTTCTTCAATAAGCACACCATAGTCAGATGATATTTTTTTAGTAACATCTGCAAGGATTGGAAAATTAATTTCACCAATACCACCAGTTTTTCTATCTTGTTGTGTCCAGGCAAGGTGAGAAAAAGCAGAATCTATTGAACATGCAATTACTTCGCAGTTTAGTTCTTTGAATTTTGAAACGGCCTCAGAGTAGGCAATAATTTCTGTCGGACAAACAAAAGTAAAATCTAGTGGATAAAAGAATAAAACTTTCCACTTTCCATTGAAGTCATTCAGTGACACGGGTTTGATCTCACCATTAACCACAGCATTTGTTTGAAAATTAGGTGCCGTTTTTCCAACAATTCTAGTTGGAGTTGTAGTCTCAGACATAACATACCTCTTGAGTTAAGTTTTAAAGCGCCAAAAAAAGGCGTATTTAGTTATAGATGGCAATTTATGCTTGTTGGAATCACTTTTCAAGTCAAACTCGACAAATTTTTTCAACTTGGCGCATAATAACTCCCCATAATCAAAGATATTTGGTAGCTTCACTTAAGGTGAATTTAAAAAGAGAATTCTAAAGATCTTTTTATAATTACCCGAAAGGTTTCTTGATTATTATTTAATAGTTCTATTGAGTATTGAAATTTAAAGAGAGGTTTTATGTCTAAGTTACCACATGCTCACATTCCCAATCCAATTGTTATTGAACAAACTTCTAGAGGAGAGAGGCAATACGATATTTATTCACGCCTTTTACTTGATAGAATTGTATTTCTAGGTACACAAGTTAACGACACTGTAGCAAACCTTCTCATCGCACAAATGCTCTTCTTAGAGCAAAGTGATCCAGAAGCTCCCATCCATTTTTATATAAATAGTCCAGGTGGTTCAGTTTATGCAGGGCTTGGGATTTACGATATTATGCAGCACATATCTTGTCCTGTACACACATACTGTGTCGGACTAGCTGCTTCAATGGGGTCTTTACTTCTTACAGCTGGAGCGAAAGGACATAGACATTCTCTTCCACACAGTCGTATTATGATCCACCAGCCTCTAGGGGGCGCACAGGGGCAGTGCTCTGATATCCAAATTCAGGCAAAAGAGATTCAAGATCTTAAGGACGAGCTCAACAGAATTTACGTAAATCACACTGGAATGGAATTCGAGCGCGTTGAAAAAGAAACAGACAGGGATAATTATCTAGATCCTGAAAAAGCTAAAAATATGGGTTTGATTGATACTGTCATTAGACCTAAAGAAACAACTAAGAAATAAGTAAGGACC
Source organism: Halobacteriovoraceae bacterium (assembly GCA_020635115.1). Classification (NCBI taxonomy): domain Bacteria; kingdom Pseudomonadati; phylum Bdellovibrionota; class Bacteriovoracia; order Bacteriovoracales; family Halobacteriovoraceae; species Halobacteriovoraceae bacterium. The sequence goes on from JACKAK010000009.1 coordinate 18,930, forward strand.
TTTGATTAAGTAGAGCAAAGAAAAGAAAAGGATAGGGGTTATGGGGAAAGAGAAAAATGGATATGGATCAGCATTAAGTTGTAGCTTCTGTGGCAAATCTCAAAAGGAAGTTAAAAAACTTATCGCTGGCCCTGGTGTATATATCTGTGATGAATGTATAGAGCTTTGTAACGATATTATTTATGAAGACTCTATAAAATCAAATCAAAAGGCAGCATTAGATAATGTCCCTAGGCCTCATGAAATAAAAGCTCATCTCGATGGCTATGTAATTGGTCAAGACCGAGCTAAAAAAATTATTTCAGTTGCTGTTCATAACCACTATAAAAGAATTGCAAATAAAGGTGAAGGCCGTAAGGGTGATGATGTTGAATTGCAAAAATCAAATATCCTTCTGGCCGGTCCGACTGGTTCAGGTAAAACCCTTATCGCTCAGTCATTAGCTAAATACTTGAACGTTCCCTTTGCCATTGCTGATGCAACCTCGTTAACTGAAGCAGGTTACGTCGGAGAAGATGTTGAAAATATCATTTTAAACCTATTGCAAAGTTGTGACTATGATATTGAAAGGGCCCAAAGAGGAATTATCTATATAGATGAGATAGATAAAATTGCTAGAAAATCAGAAAATCCTTCAATTACCAGAGATGTATCAGGAGAAGGGGTTCAACAAGCACTTCTTAAACTTATTGAAGGAACAGTTGCCTCTGTTCCTCCAAAGGGTGGAAGAAAACATCCTCAACAAGAATTCCTACAAGTAGATACAAGAAATATTCTTTTTATAGTCGCTGGAGCGTTCGTAGGTCTCGATAAAATTATTGAAAAAAGAATGACCAAAAGACCAATGGGCCTTTTAGGGAAATCTGAAAAATCAAATAACGAACAAACTGTTGTCGAAAAACTAGGCGGCATTGAGGCCGAAGATTTGTCTAGATTTGGATTGATTCCAGAGTTCATTGGCCGTCTACCTGTCAATGCTATGCTTGAAGAACTCGATGAGAAAGCACTTATTCAAATATTGGTTGAACCAAAAAATGCAATTACGAAACAATACAAAAAACTCTTTGAATTTGACGGAATTGAAATTGAATTTGAAGAGGATGCCTTAAAAGAAGTTGCCGCCATGGCACTGAAAAAGAAAACAGGTGCAAGAGGACTAAGAGCGATCTTAGAGCAGTCGATGCTGGATTTAATGTATGATCTTCCTTCAAAAGAAACGATCAATAAAGTAATTGTTACTAAAGACATGATTCAAGGAATTGGCCATCCAATACTTGTTGAGGGTGAAAGGAAGTTGCATAAAGGTGCAAGCTCTTCTTCTATAAATAAATCTGATAAAGAAATAGCCTAAAAAGTTTCTTGAGAGACTAACATGGGAAAACTTGAACTTAATCCAGACAAGATCCCAGAAGAAGAAAGAAATATTCTCACTCAAATTGGTGAGCAAATTGAGTACGCCCTCGAAGTAGAAGATCAAGTTCAAAGAGATAAATTACTTCTTGAAAGTATAAATCAACTGCTTACATATTTTAATCATGAAATTGAACTTGTTAAATTTGAGGCCATGAGTATATGTGGAGTTGCCTATTTTCACATGAAAGATTATGTCAATGCTTCTAAAGTCTATAATGACTTAGCAATTCAAACCCAAGATTCTGTTGATTGGTTTAATTTATCAATTTCTCAAACTTTACTTGGAGAAATTGATAAAGGTGAAGAGTCCTTTAAAAACTGTATAAAAGCTATTAAACTAGTAGGAGCTACAACTAGATTTAATCGGGCATCGGCCCTCTACTATTATGGTTGCTCCCTCTTTGATGTGCACCAGTATGAGAAGAGTACAGATATACTACTTAGATTATTTCCCATCTATGAAAGTTTACAAATCACTGACACGACTTTTTTGTATATTAGAGGTATCCCTTCGTTTTCAGAATCTCTTGAGAGACTTGTGAAATCTGCTAAAATGGCCGGAAACTATGAGCACGTGAAAAAGGTACTCTTAGGAATTAAGGATAACTTTGACGAAGAAGGACAATCAATTCTTGAAAAAGAATTTTCCAGTTAACAGATTCTAAAAAAATAAAAGGACAAATGATGCCACCAAAAATTGTAGTACTAACGGGAGCTGGTATTTCAAGTGAATCTGGACTAAAAACGTTTCGCGATAACAATGGTTTGTGGGAAAACCACCGAGTCGAAGAAGTTGCTACTCCAGATGCCTTTAAACGAAATCCCGAATTGGTGTATAGGTTTTATAATTTAAGAAGGCAACAACTTCTCAGTGGAGAAGTTAAACCGAATAAAGCACATACTGAACTGGCATTATTTGAAAAAAAATTTCAAGGAGAATTTGTTCTTGTCACTCAAAACGTAGACAATTTGCACGAAAGGGCAGGTTCTCAGAATGTCATACACATGCATGGTGAACTTACGAAAATACGATGTGTTCATTCAGGCGAGGTATTCGAATCACTCTTAGACATTGATGAAAATTCGATCTGTGAATGTTGTCAAAAGAAAGGAAATCTTAGGCCTCATATCGTATGGTTTGGAGAAATTCCTTTATTTATGGATGAAATACAAAAACACTTAAGTGAATGCCAACTTTTTATTTCAGTTGGCACATCTGGAAATGTTTATCCTGCAGCTGGTTTTGTTGAAATTGCCAAAAGTTTCGCTGCCAAAACAGTGGAGTTAAATATGGAAAAAACCATATTAAATTCGATGTTTGATGAAGGATATTATGGGCCGGCAACCGAAGTCGTAGAAAAATACTTTGCTAGGTTATTGTAAATCTAACTTCATTTAAATTTAATGTAATGATTCCGAAAAGAAGTCATAGAAGGAATTTAAATGGCCAAGGTATCTGATCTAACTATTGAACAGCTTTATGAGTATCAAGAACATTACTCTAAGAAGCTTGAAAAAGATCCAACAAATAAAAGGTATCTGAAAACACTAGAAAAAGTGAATAGAGAAATAAACTCTAGAAATACAATTGTTCATCATGCAAAATCAAAGAGCTATTTTGAATCCATTGAATTAGACGAATTTAAATACAATAGAAACAAATCTACAACTTATACACTAGCAAATCTCACAGAATCCGTAAATTATACAACAGTCTCTAAAGTTTTACACCTTGTACCTGCCAAAACAAGAGACAGACTAGTGGCCAGATTGATTGATTTTTTAATCGTTATTTGTATGATGTTTCTAATTTCACATTTTTTCAATTTAGAAATTTATTTCTCAATGGAGCAGTTTGGGGCAAAAGGACTGAAGATTAATATTATCGTTTTAGGTATCTATTGGTTATATCATACAATGACACTAAAATATTTTAATGCCTCTCTTGGTAAATATATAAAGAAAATTAAAGTCATCACAGATAGTCGCAATCGATCTCAAATCCCTTTTCATCTATGTATTTTTAGACCAATTCTTATATTAACTTTTATATTATTAACAGGGCCATTATTTTATATGAGCACATATATGAATTTTGAAAGGAGACATTTGGTTGATCTTATTTTAGGAACACGTGTTCTTGATACATTAAATTTTAAAGAAATCGCTGAAATAAACAAAAAAATTGCAGCACTTTTAGTTTTAATTTCAATCCCTTATATTTATTTCATTGCGATTTATCTTTACGAAAATATATTTGAAAAGCTAATAAACTAAAATTCTTACAGATGAAAAGTATATTTAATTACTTTGAATTCAACTGGATTTGTTGTTTTAAGTAAAAAATTATCAAAATTAAACTCCCTAAGAGCACAGGAGAGATTCCGGCCACAATTTTTTGATAATTTCCCAAAAAAATTTTTGAAGTAAAACTCATAAGTGCCAAGGAGATGAAAAAAAGAATATTTGTTTTCGATCTCAAGGGATGATTTAAAAATTCCTGAACTCCTAAAATCGCCAGTGGTAAACAACCTACATAAGCATGTTTCCAGGCCAGTGGATTTATAATAATAGTAAACCAAATATAGACACTCCACCAAAATAATTTAAGATGTTTGTATTTTCTATGATGATAAATGATTGTTATCAAGAGTATGAATTTTATTACTAATATGAGGATAAAAGTCATTACTGGAGAAAACTCAAAAATTCCTATGGAAAAGTTTGAAAAATAAGGCCTGCTCATCAATATTCTAACCAGCAAAGAGTCAATTGAAGGATGTATATAACTGGGAGAAGCAGGAAATGCATGCTGTCCATTAGACATAAACTGAAAATAGTTCAGATACTCCTGAAATAATTCAGAAAAATTTGTATATGAAATTATTGGAAATAAAATAAGTAATATTCCAAATAAAATAGTTTTGCCAAGTAATTTCCATTCTTTTTCAACTATCAAATAAATGAGCAAAAAGACACTGAAAATCTTTACACCGATGCCAAAAGCAAGCAGAAAACATGCAAGGTTTTCTTTTTTTTCTTTGAAGTAAAAAAAACCACAAAGACAAAATGTAATAATACTATTGATTTGCAAATTTTTTAAGTCGTAGAGAATAAAGCGAAAAAGAAAAAAATATGTAATAAAAAAAAGAAGATGTTTATTGTTTTTCTCAAATTTTAATAAACTCAGAAGGAAGTAAAATGAGAGAAACAAAAAAAACTGTATCGAGAAATACCAAATTTTTTTTGCTGTATAATAATCAAAAATAACAAGAGGAGCAAAGATATAGGCGATAACAGGAACGTATTTATATGGCGTTAGTTCATCATTATTATAGAGTGAGTCTTCAGGTAAAATTTGAGGACGATGGGCAATATGAACAGAGTCAGTTAATTGAATATTAAATGTTTTTGCAACAAGACGTTGGGCAGATAAGTAGTAGGCCCTAAAATCTGTATTGGCCTTATCTTTAAGTGTGAAAGAAAGCAAAAATGCAGTGAAAATAAAAAACAGAAAGATTGGATTTTTAAAAGATTTAATTTGTATCATCAACAAGTTATACTATGGGTCAGATATTTAGTCTTTATAAAAAGGATTAGTCTTGGTTTTAGATAGATTCAACAAATATTTGCTTTTTTTTATTTTTCTTCTTTTTTTTTGGGATATTGGTAATATTTACGCCCCCAGACAAGGAACTGAAGCTTTGTATATACAAATCTCACAGGAAATGCATGAAACCCAAAACTTTCAAGTTCCTCACTATAGGGGGGAAAGACATTGGTCAAAACCCCCCTTGCATTTTTGGATTCCTCAGGTTGCCTATGATTTAATGGGGGAGGTGAATTTAACAATTGCTAGGAGTCTTATTTGTCTTCTTTGCCTAATTTGTGCTTTTCTCGCTGCTCAGTGGTCTGTGAGTTATCTAGGGACTGAATTGACTAAAACTTTTTTCTTCCTTATTGGGACTGTAGGGATGCTAAAATTTTCAAGAGTTTATTTAATGGAAATTTCTCTGACTTTTTTACCTTTTCTTAGCTCTCTATTCTTTTTTAGTTTTCTTAAAAACAAAAGTATCTTTCATTTTTTAACAGCTTTTATTCTATCTGCATTGGCCATCTTGATCAAAGGGCCTGTTTCAATTGTTATGACCGGTTGTTCTGTCGTATTATATGCAATTTATCTCAAAGTTGAGTTTGATGAAAATATATTCAAGCAGTCATTGAGTGTTGGAATACTTAGCATTTTCTTTGGTGGAATTTGGTATTTAGTTAACTATATAGATTTTGGAAAAGAATTTACCAACTACTTTTTTCTTAGAGAAAATTTTGGAAAATTCGGTAGTGAAAAGCATTCTCCTCTTAAGATTGTTGAAGGTCTTCTTGTTTACTCTTATCCTTTAATCCTATTTCTACCCTTGAGTATTAAGAATATAGTCAGAAAAATAAAGCAAAACGATAAAATTACTATTTTTCTCCTTATCCACTTTTTAGTCTTCTTTTGCCTCTGGTTTATTCCTTCTCAAAGATCAAGTCAGTATGCAATGCCTTGTATCCCTTATCTTCTATTGCTACTTCTATTGAACTATAGCATAGAGGGCGACTTAATGAATAAAATTGTAAAAGTTTCAACCATTGGTATTAACATTTTAATATTAATCTTTATCTTAATTTTGATTTATTTCTCATCCTTTAAGTCAATTTTATTATTATCAATACCATTTATTTTTATCTCTTTTGCTCTCTATTCGATTTTGAAAAATAATTTATTTCAAAGTATTATCTTTCAATTTATTAGTATTGCATTTCTTTGGAGTGTAAGTATTAGTAGTTTTTATCTTCCCTATATACCAAGTCATTTAATTTCTAAAATTAAGTTACGCAATATTGCACTTGTATCAAGAAGAAGTTTTTATTTCGAAGAAATTCTACAGAAAAAAGTAGAACCGCTTCCAGATTATAAAATTAGAAAGTTTTTAGTTGAAAACCAACCGGCCTATGCAATTTCATCTGAATCTAGTATGAAAGACGAATACGCTTCAGGATTGAAAATCTTAGAAAAATGGCCTAAATGGAAAAGGAAAATAAGAATAAACGATATTTGGAAGGCCATCAAAAATAGAAATTTATCTTATTTGCAAGAAAACTATATTTTATATGAACTTTAGTTTTCAGAATAAAAAATTAGCTTACATTTGGTCCGATATAATTTTAAAAAATTAATGATTCTATATGGTTGAGAGTCAACTGCGGCAGGTTAGGAGAAAGTTGCCCATGGTTTTTTTTTGACCCTAAATCATTTTCAGGCCAAAATAATAGTTAATCTCTAGGTTTAAATTAACTGATGAGAGAGTTATATTTAGCGGCGCAGGAGGTGCTATGTCCGACAAGAAGTCGACAGATACTCAAAGGTTTCCACTACTACCACTTCGTGATGTGATTATATTCCCTCATATGGTAGTTCCTCTGTTTGTTGGGCGTGAAAAATCAATCTCTGCACTTGAAGATGCCTCTCAAAACAACAATGAACTATTTTTGGTAACTCAAAAAGATGCGAGTGTTTTAAATCCAGATAGTTCTGATGTTTACAATATAGGAACAGTGGCAAATATTATCCAAATGCTCAGATTACCTGATAATACCGTTAAGGTATTAATCGAAGGTAAGTATAGAGCAGAAGTTCAAAGTTTTGAGAACAATGAAGAGGGTTATTGGGCAACTGTTAAAAAATGTCATACCGAAGTTAAAGATCCCGTCTCACTTGAAGCAATGATGAGATCTATTAAAACTACTTTTGAACAATATGTTAAGCTCAATAAAAGAATTCCTCCTGAACTCCTAATGAGCATTTCTTCAATAACTGATCCCTCTAGACTTGCAGATATCATAGTAGCTCATCTCACCATGAAAATACCTGAGAAACAACAGATATTAGAGGCCATTGAAGTAGAAACAAGACTCAATCTTCTCCTTGAAAAAATGCAGGGTGAAATTGAAATTATTAACGTCGAAAGAAGGATCCGTTCTCGGGTTAAAACTCAAATGGAGAAATCCCAAAAAGAGTATTATCTAAATGAACAAATGAGTGCAATTCAAAAAGAACTTGGTCAAAAAGATGACAAAACAGAAATTCAAGAATTCGAAGAAAAACTGGCCGCGAAAAATATGCCAGAAGAAGCTAGAGATAAAACTAAAAAAGAAATTAAAAAGCTAAAATCAATGTCTCCTATGTCTGCAGAAGCTGCTGTCGTCAGAAATTATATTGATTGGATGCTTCATTTGCCTTGGTTTGAATACTCAAAAGATGACAATAGCGTCTCTCACGCTAGAGATGTCTTAGATACTGAACATTTTGGCCTACAGGATGTAAAAGATAGAATTGTCGAATATCTCGCAGTACGTTCTCTTATACAAAATGAAAGCAAGGGGACCATTCTTTGTCTTGCTGGCCCTCCAGGAGTTGGAAAAACTTCTGTCGCCAGATCTCTAGCAACGGCACTTGGCAGAAAATTTGTTCGAATCTCACTCGGTGGAGTCAGAGATGAAAGTGAAATTCGGGGACATCGAAGAACTTACGTTGGGGCAATGCCAGGAAAACTCATATCAGCTTTGAAAAAAGCTGAAACCTCAAACCCAGTTATTTTACTAGATGAAATAGACAAAATGAGTAGCGACTTTAGAGGCGATCCGGCAAGTGCAATGTTAGAGGTTTTAGATCCTGAACAAAATAAAAATTTTTCTGATCATTTCATTGAAATTGAATATGACTTATCAAAAGTTATGTTTATTATGACGGCCAATGATCTAAGCAGAATTCCAGGACCTCTAAGAGATAGAATGGAAATTATTAATGTTCCAGGCTATACTCCTTTTGAAAAACTACAAATCGCTAAACGATTCCTTTTAGATAAAGCTATAAGACATAATGGATTAAAAGATTTCGATTTAAAAGTTTCAGATAAAAATATTCTTCAAATTATCAGAGGGTATACAAAAGAAGCAGGTGTTCGTGAACTTGAAAGATTAATGAACACTTTGGCCAGAAAAGTTGCAACAGATGTCGTTACAAATAATATTCAACCACCAAAGAAATTTGTAATATCTAATAAGCAATTAAAAAAATTCTTGGGTCCAATAAAATTTGATCGGGCCGATATTGAAAAAGGTCCTCAAGTTGGATTAGTGAATGGTCTGGCCTGGACTTCAGTAGGTGGCGAACTTCTTCATATTGAAGTTGTGACCATTCCAGGTAAAGGAATGATTCAAATTACAGGAAAATTGGGCGAAGTCATGCAAGAATCAGCTAAGGCCGCTCTAAGCTATGTTAGATCTATCAGCGATAGAGTTGGGATTGATCACGAATGGTACGAAAAACACGACATTCATATTCACGTTCCAGAGGGCGCAACTCCAAAAGATGGGCCTTCTGCCGGAATAACAATGGTCACGGCCCTTACCTCAGCAATAACTGGTATTGAAGTCTTCCAAAATGTGGCAATGACAGGGGAAGTGACTATTAGAGGGAGAGTTTTACCAATCGGTGGTCTTAAAGAAAAATTACTCGCCGCTAAACAAGCAGGTATTACAAAAGTAATTATTCCAAAAAGAAACCTGAAGGATTTAGTTGAAATTTCTCAAGAAATTTTAGATGGACTTCAAATTGAGGCATGTGAATTTGTTGATGACGTTTTAAGGCACGCTTTAAACCTGACTCAACCTGAAATGTTCATGCAAGTGGTAGGTTTATCAGTAGTAAAAGAAGAACAAGAACTAGAAGTTGCAAACTAGTGTTTACAACTCCTTGTTATTCAAGGAGTTGTGAACAAGTTCGCAACAGAAATTTTTCTTTTAAAACATATCGATTATATCTTTTATAAAGAGTATTTTTCAAATTCATTACATAATCTTGTCTTACTTTTGAAATTTCACCAATAGAAGATACACTCAGAACAGTAAATAAACTAGAATCGAACTCGCCAGTCGCAATTCTTACAAACTCACTAATCCAAGCAACTACAAGTGCAGAATGATAAAAACGAGTTGTATTTAATATAATGTATTTTCTTTGATTTTCTTTCCAACTAAATTTAAAAAAGTTCAAAATATCTGTTTGCATCTCTTTTTTTACAGTATCGTGAATGATCTTTCGGCTTGTTGGATGCAAATCATTTTTAAATTTTGATATGACTTTCATACCGTTATTGTATTTAGCATATTCTACAATCTCTGATATGTCCCCTTTGTTTATTTTTGAAAGAATTCCCATTGGCCTACTTGATTTTTCAACCATTTCCCATAGCCCAGTAATTGCTTCTCTTAAAATACCTAAAGTAAGTTGCGAAAGTTCAAATTGCTTGGCCACATATGTTTTATCTGTCTCAAGTATTTTTTCAGGTATTACAACACCTAGACCTGGCCGAATCTGTCTTTTCCATTCAAGATATTGTCGCCACAAGAAATCTATCAAGTAAATCTTATAAACTAAACTAACACTCAGGCTTATTTTACCATTAAGAACTTTGTCAGTTAATTCAAAATGCGTCGCAATTGTTGGCCCTCCCAAATCAGATTCTGCTACCCATGATATGAGAACGGCCATGACCTCGTCACACAACTTAATTTCTTCCCGCAAGATATGACTTTTAGGTGACCGATGATCTTTCATTGCCTCTAAAAGATACTGAACAATTGAATCATCCTTTATTGTATATTCATTTTGATCCACGTGAAATTGCAAAAAATCAACTTTATTTTCCAAACTTGAGCTAGATTTACTTCCCAAAGAATGATGGAAGTTTTCAGGATAATTTAATGTGTATTCTCTATCCAAGTTATAAATAACCCTCTTTTCAAAGCTTGAGGCGTATAGAGGAAGACAGAAATGAGAAAAAACAAAAAAAATGCCAAATAATTTCACTGAATTTTACCCTTTCAGAAATTCAAAGAAATAGATCTATCCAAATCTGCAAACAAAATCAATGGAAGCTATTAATTTTAATGAACTTATATAAATTTTATATTTTTTATTGTTTGTCGCGAATCCAAATGGTAATAAGGCTATCGTTATGAAAAAACTACTAATTATTAAATTCTCAATCTTTACCTTAGTTATTAATTCTCTTTATGCAACAGAAAATAATTATCGCTGTGAAGAGATAAAAAGCTATTTAAATCGAATTAATGATGAAGTAGATAGATTTGACGCGGTAATAAAAGAGCATGTTTTTATCTTTTCTACAGAAGTGGCCATGTATTCTCGGGAAATTAGCAAAGAAATTGAAGAAAAAATTAACACAGACTACCTTGATCGAAAGAAAGTAATAAGTCACGTTGATGATATACAAACAAAAGTTGAAAGGGATCTCTTAGAAGCTATAAAACAAAGAAATGCCTATGACAGATATTTGTATTATTCGCTTTGTACAGTTCTCACTCCTTTCATAAGTTTAATGGCCTATGATGATGAGAATTTTGAGGAAAGAGAACTTGGAAGAAATGTCCTCAATGATGAAATGATTGCAATGGTTCCAATTAAAAAGGCAGTCTTGGGATCGTGTCTGGCCGTTTTTCCAGTCATTGGATTTCTTTATGATAAAAAAAGCCATAATGAAAGACTGCTAAGAAATGACTATCTTAAAATGCTTAAGGCAACAGAAGGACAGAAAACATTCAATATCTATATCGCATTGGAGAAATGGATCAAGAGAAATCCAGGAAAAGTTTTTGGAACTGTAACCTTGGGCTCAGCACTCATTTTCGGACTTCCCTACAGTGTCGCCCATTTCTACCAAAATGAAGACGTAGAGCAGGAACAAGAAAATGTTGACGGAATTCGATCAACAATTAGAAGACATATGAATACTCTCTCAAAATTTTATAACACTTACTATTTTCATTTAGATCTTCAAAAACAAGTTTTTGAAGATTATCAAATTAATTGTCAGAACAGCGAAAAAACAAAAGCATAACTCATTGCGTAGTGCGTTTTGCTCCTTCTAAGTCAACAATATTAATGTAGTTTAATATTAAAAATGGAAGGTTTTGTTATGGGATGGAATAAAAAAGTTTTAACCCTGGCCATGGCCGGGATGTCAATAAGCGCCTTTTCGGGTGGTTATGACAAAGCAACTATATGGTCGGCAAAATGGTCGGCATTTGGTGGGGCCGCTGTTGGAGCAGTTGATTCTGCCGATGCTGCGTACTTTAACCCCGCGGGTCTTGTAAATGGAGACGACGCATTTTCTTTGAATATTTCACCAGGTCTGTCTCGGTTTCATGGGCCTTCCACTGAAGATAATAAATCTATTAATGGATCGTACAAGGTTCTTCCAATCATGGGTGGACTCGTAAAAAAAACATTATCACCAAAATTTTCCTTAGGCGCGGGTATATATACTATCGGTGGTGCCATCTCTGAATTTGAGGAAGTAGGACTCTCAAGCGGATCTGTAAAAAATAGATTAGGTAATCAGTCCGCAAATTTAAAAGTATATGAAGGAACTCTTGCTCTTGGATATAGAGTTAACACCTGGTTAACTTTCGGTGCAGCATGGAGAGTTCTTTACGGGACAGGCGAGTTTCAAAGTTTTGAGGTTAACTCAGCGACTAGTGCAATTATTCAGTCTAAAATAGAGGGCCTAAACGATACAGCTTATGATGGTTTTAGAGTTGGTTTGCAGGCCCAAAATGAATCAAAAAGTATGAGTTTTGGTGTTGTCTTTCGATCCGGAGTAGAGTTAGACCTACAAGATGGAACAGCTTCGGGAATGGCCCATGGATCAACAGGAAGTAGTGCTGCTTTTGATGGAGTTACTAGAGATACTAAAGCAAAAAGTGAATTTCCATGGAATATTCAGGCCGGGGGACACTTTAGTTTTGGTGAAAATACAAGTCTCCATTATCAATATGGTTTTACAAAGTATTCAGAACTTAAGAAAATTGAGATTTCTGGAACTCTAAAAGCGAGTATGGCCTCTTCTTCTGGAGCTGGTGCTAATGCATTAGCAAATGGCGCTGGAAATATTCCCCTATATTGGGAAGATGCTCACATCTTTTCTTTAGGCTTTGAACATATTCTAGAATCTAAATGGGCAACAAGAATTGGTGCTTCATATGGGACACAAGTAGTAAACGATGGAACTGCTAAAAATACTTTCACTGCTCCAGGTGGTGGACCTGGTTATTATATCGGAACTGGGAAAAAATTTAAAGATATGACTTTTGATTTAACTTTTGAGTATACACATGACGGTGGAAGTTCAGGTGGCCATTCTTTAGCACTTGAAACTGCAGATGCTTCAGGAAACAGAGAAGATGGATACTTCCTTGGTGATTTTAGGGCCGAGGCGTATCAAGTACACGCCTCATTTATTTTTCCTCTTTAATTGTTAAAAAGAATTAAAAAAGGGCCATGCTATGCATGGCCTTTTTTTTATTTTGGAATAAATCTAAAGTCAATTCTATCTAAATGCGGAATAATCGTAGAAGGTTTAACCATAATTTCACTTCCAACAGTTAAGAATTTTTTAAGCCTGGTACTCTCAAGGATTTTTCCATCACTACTAAACTCATAACCATATTTTTTTACTAGATCTTTTGTATAAATGATACCGTCTATATCTTCTCCAATAACTTTGAATACAATAACAAACTTATTCATATCAATGACTTTGGCCGGAAAATGTTTTTCTCCTTCCTTTCGATATACCCTTTCTTTAAATTTTTTAAGTTTCTGGACTTTTTCATAAAATAATTCACGACGAGTTTCTAGAATTGTTTTTGCAGTAAAATGATTGGCCAAACTCTCAATCTTCTCCAAACTAGGAGGTGTTTCATTTTTCATGAGGGCCTTCATAATTCTATGATTGACAAGATCTGGAGCTCTTCTGATTGGACTTGTAAAGTGTGCATAGGTCTCAATATTGAGTGTAGAATGCACTCGAGGTCGGTCAGTATAGTAAGCAGGTCTAAAGCGTTTTAAAATATTCGGAACCATAATTGCAAAGTGATCAGGATTTGTTATTTGTGAGAGAAAACTTTGAAGATCAGAATGTTGGTATTCTTCATAATCCTTTTCTTTTTCATAACCTAATGATTCTCCTTTTTTCAAAATTTCTTTGATATCTTCTTCATTAAGTTCAAGTTGTGAACGATATACTCCCGTATAACCCATTTCTTTCATCCATGAACCTGCGGCCTTATTCGCTGAGATCATGAATTCGGCGATTAATTCATGGGATTCACTTGTAAAAAGTTCTGGTGAAAGGTGAGAAGGAACTTCTTCTATGTTCATTTCTCGTAATTTTCTATTTAAGTAAAGTGCACCATCGTTTTTATGGTTTTGATGAATAAGTGCATATAACTCAAGATCATCAGTAAATTCAATATTGCTTCCATCTTCTAAAATTTGATCAACCTCATCATAATTCCATTTTCGATGATTAATCACAACTGCTTCATAAAAATCTTTTTTTACTAGAATACCATTTTGATCAAAATCCATCTCTCCAACCATGGCCAGACGTTCTTCCCCAGGATGGAGACTAAAGAGTTCTTGTTCTATTTTCAGCGGAAATAACGGAAACCTTTTTTTAGGATAATAGGCCGTTGCGTGACGGTCATAAACTTCTCTGGCCAAAGGTGAACTATCATCAAACCAATGGGTAGGGTCAGCAATGGCCACATAGAGTTTAAACGTACCATCTTCATTTTTTTTTGTGTAAATAAGATCATCTATGTCTGTAGTTGTAGAAGGATCAATAGATCTTAATGGTATTTTTCTCAGATCTTTTCGACCATTTTTAAGTTCTCTTTTGATCGTCTTGCGCAATAAGTTTTTTTCACGCAAAAGTTCTTCAGCTTGATTAACGGCCCTAGTTGAATGATACAATCTTTGACCGAATTGTTGTAAAATTAATTCCTCTTCCAATTCTTCTGGAAATTTTTCTCCTAATACCTCTGAGTACTTTCCATAGAGATGCTGTTCATTTGATCTTTTATGATCAAGTTTAAATTTAACATACTCACCAACAGGTGCTTTTTTGGAAGAACGTTTACCATTTGAAACTCTAATTTCATAGTTTCGGCCATTGATTAAAGTTTCTATGTAGTGACGATGAAAATTATCTGTGCGTAAAATGCCATACATATCAAGTCCATTTCTAAAAAATGTGACTGTGTTTTGTAGCCTATCTTGTCCTTTTAGGTTTGCCTGAACAAAGTCTCCAAAATGTATTTCGGCCTGCATGTGCGGAGGGACCATAATGCTTGGTGTTTCTATAGGGGCATTAACTAAGTGAACACTTTTAACCCCTTTTGAATTAATGACATGTCCAACAAATTTTCTCTCACAAAATGTGTCCTCTTTTGATGAGGCATTTGTTTTATCTTTGGCCAATAGGGTTGCATTAAAGACAATTGAAGTATATAGAGCTAATTTTACGAGGGAAAATGATGTTTTCAAAGAGCATCCTTTTGTAATAATTTGAAAAGAAAAATGGTTTATTCTTAAATTTATGTCAATAAATCTTACTGATATGTTAGAAGATATAAGAAAACCATAACATGAATTTAATTAAATTAAATAAAACTAAACAAAAAGGAGTTGTAAATGGGAAAAATTAGAGCATCTCACATTTTAGTCGATCATCAACATGAAATCGATGACATTTTGCAGAAAATTGAAAATGGAGAAACATTTGAGAAGTTGGCATCAGATTTTTCAAATTGCCCTTCCGGCAAAAATGGTGGTGACTTGGGACAGTTTGGAAAAGGCATGATGGTTAAGCCATTTGAAGATGCTGCATTTGAATTAGAAGTTGGAGCAATTTCAGGGCCAGTAAAAACTCAATTTGGATATCATCTTATTAAAAGAACTGAGTAGTCTTTTTTGCGCTCCCAAAATTTTGGGAGCATTTTGACTCAATACTTCGTCCATTCATCATAACGAAACTTGAAAAAGACATTGCCAATTTTTTTTTGGCCCATTAGTATTGCCCAATGCATAGTTTAATTGAAAATATACTTACGGGCCTTGGAATTAATAGTAAAGATTGGAAAGATTTTTATCTAAAGGTCTTTTATATTGGACTCTTTATTCACATCATTATTGCTATATTCAGTGTAGGCTTTCACCATTTTGATGAACAATGGCAGATTCTTGAATTTCTGAACTATAAATTAGGTCTTTCTCCTAGTGAATCTCTACCTTGGGAATTTCCCAACAAGATGAGATCTTGGATGCAACCAGGACTCTATTATTTGATGTACAAGTTTATGTACAGTTTCATTGGGGCAAATCCCTTTGGGATGGCCTTAGTATTTAGACTTTTTACGAGTCTAGTCGGATTTTTAAGTACCATGGCCGCTTGTCTAAGTTTGCATTATTTTTCAACTAACAAATTTCAATTAAAAATCTCAATTATTTCATGTCATGTGATGTGGATGATTCCCTATATTCAGGTTAGGCCATCCTCAGAAGGAATGGGATCAAATCTATTACTACTTTCTTTATCCTTAATGATTCATTCTTTAATGGCCAATTTAAAAAGAGAATCACTCTTTACATTCTTGATAGGTCTGATGATGGGGTTTGCCTTTTGTTTTCGTTTTCAAATAGGAATCATCATCATGTTTGCTTGGATTTGGTATTTACTAGTTGGTAGAGCGAAAATTTCAAATGCATGCCTGATGGCGCTTGGAATAATTGTTGTAACGATTTTGAATGTTTTTGTAGATAAATGGGGTTATGGAGTTTGGACTTTTTCACCTTGGAACTATCTTAATCAAAATCTGGTTTTAGGTAAATTGTCCGGTTTTCCTCCTTCCCCATGGTGGGAATTGATTGTAAAAACGATAACGAAAGGAATACCTCCACTAAGTATTATATTTGTGGGTCTTTATTTTTATGTATGGTTAAGAAAACCAAAAAGTCTATTTACCTGGTCAACGTTTCCCCTATGTTTGGTACACTCCATACTTTCACATAAAGCACTTCGTTTCATATTTCCTGTTTTTGTCCTGGCACCCTATGCACTTCTCGATGCTTTAAGCATGTTGGGTATAGATGAATCCTGGTGGAAAGATTCAAAAAATAGGGGAAAAAAGGTTGCAATAAAAATCTTAATTGGTATGAACTTTTTGATACTTTTAGTCGTCATGTTTAAACCTGCAAAGACAGCAATAAAATTTTATTCTTTTGTCTATAATAATAATATTAATAAAATTTATCTTTATGGAGGAAATCCCTATGTGATGGTGGGGCTTGATTTAATGTTTTACCGTCGCAGTAGTTTAGAGTTTGAGAACTTGGCAAATTTGTCACAAGTAAATTTATCTGATTTTAAAAACAATTGGCTCTTTGTTGAAAAAGGGAAAGATGTATTTAGAGTTCTAGAAGAGTCAAAAAATTGCGAGATGCGCTATTCTAATTATCCTTTATGGAGCAGGAACTTTAACTTTAAAAAATGGATTGAAAGGTCTCGATTTTGGGGACTTTTTTATTGTCAATAATCAATCAAAACATTTGAGTGGAAAGGGTCCCTTTGCAACAAGATAATCATTGCTTTCATAATAAATCTTTGAAATATAAGGACTTGCACATTTTATTATATTTTCGATTTTATTTTTATTATAGGGAAAAACCATTTCATTCGCACTTAGATTAAATGCTAAATTTGAATATTCGCTGAGCTGTTTTGTGTAATTGTTTATCTGGTAAAAATTTAGTTGTGCAGTAATGAGATGTCGTGTAATGAGTCCAGATGTTGCAAAAATGGATTCTCCCTTTGGAATTTCTCTAAGTGCTTTTTCAATTTTTTTATTTTCAGTAATTTTTTGTTCAGCAAATAGATTAAATTTCTGAAATAAAATTTTTGAGTATTCTAAATTTTTTCTATGACCTGAAATACCAGGTAGAAAAACTAAAAAAAGAGCAAAAAGAAGTATAGTTTTTTTAGAACATTCTTTAATGAATTTATCAAGATTAAAAATTGTATAGCAAAATATTGGGGCCGCGATGATCACTCCATAATGGTAGTAGATTTTATTTGCTATAAAATGGATAAAAAATTGTGGGAGATAAAAAACAGCGACAGGTACTATGCTTAACTTGTACTTAGCTAGATTTTTAAGATCATATTTAAAAATGAAAAATATTGGAATTAAAGATGGATAGATGAGTTTTAAAAAATCTTTGTACTTAAAATTCATAATCGTACTGATTACAGAATCGAATTTGATATAATTATAAGTTTTTCCAACATATAGGGGGCGAATGTAGAAAATAACGAACAAAAACAAAATAGAAATGAAAACTAAAGAGATACCAAGTCTTTTTTCTTTATTGATAATGTAGAAAAGACCAAGGGCAAAAATTGAAAAAGGAAAAACTTCTTTAAATAAGCATAAAATGATTGACCAGAAAATGATATGGTTATCTTTTTTGTCACAAATTGAATTAATGAGAAAAAATATTGGTAATAATGACCAAGTGGTAGGGTGTACTCCGTAACTAAGCGCTGATAGAACTCCTCTCGAAAAATATATTAATCCAAATACAAAAAGACCTTTAAAAAAGTTTAAATTCTTTTCTCTATTGATATAGACAAAACCTGGAAGAATAACAAAGAGTGCCTCAATGAGTGATAGCATTGTTTGAGACTTTGAAATTTGACCAAAGATGATTGATACTGGGTATAGGATAGGATCAAAATGATCAGCAAAAATATTAATGTTTCTGAAACTTATATATGGATTAAAATCGGTGAATGAAGCTATTTCAACAAATGCTTTATAGTATATACCAAAGTCATAGGTATCTATAAGATTCAAGTGTGTTGAAAACCAAGTACGAAGAGGAAAGAGAAGAATTAAAATGGCAAATGGTATAAAGAGTATGTAGTGAAATTGATTCAATTTTTTGTTGTCTTTATTATAGATTGAATCTGATGAATACATAGAAAATCTACTTTTGAAAAATTATTTCATGGAGGAGTATTTCAGGATATTATAAACTATCTAAAAATTAAATTTAATACCTTTTAATTTATATATTTCACATACTTTCCTGTAGACCTTATGATCTGTGTTCCACCGTGAAACGTGAAGAATCGAATAGTGTCGAGTTGAGATTTATATGGTGGGCGGTACAGGGTTCGAACCTGTGACCCCTAGCTTGTAAGGCTAGTGCTCTCCCAGCTGAGCTAACCGCCCCAATCGGAATGTTTCAAAGTGGGGCTAAATTAATCGAACAAAGTATTATTGTCAATTAAAAACTCATTAAAAATCACCTTTTTATTGCCTTAAACTCTTGATAACACTCGTGAAAAAATATTTTTAATATTCGGCAAAAATTTCTTAAGGAAAAATTTTCCACTCCGATATGCATGATGTAAGCAATGATGCTTTACAAAGATTAAGTAACTTATACGAATATTGCACGAAGCAGATAAATCTCAAGGCGAGATTTAGTTCCAAGGGTGGAGCGCTGTGACCAAGGAGGTTCAACTATGGGTTTACGTATTAACACGAATGTGACTTCTCTTTCTGCCCAGAGAACATTAGGGAAGACCACAAATGACCAGGCCGAGTCGCTTGGGAAACTCTCTTCAGGTTCAAGAATTGTAAAGGCCGCTGATGATGCAGCTGGTTTGGCAATTTCTGAAAAATTGAGGGGTCAAATTAGAGGCCTTACTCAGGCCGAAAGAAACGCCAGTGACGGTATTTCTCTTATTCAAACTGCAGAAGGCGGTCTCAATGAAATCTCGAGTATCCTTATCAGACTTAGAGAACTTTCTGTTCAATCTGCCTCAGATACAGTAGGCGACACAGAAAGAAGCTTTGCTGATAAAGAGTATCAGAACATGAAAGAAGAAATTGAGAGAATTGCTAATGTGACAGAATTTAACGGCAAGAAGCTATTAAATGGAACAGGTGAATTCTATGATTTTCAAATTGGTATCAACAATATTGAAAACGAGGACAGAATTACTTTCAATGCTTCAGCTACAAATTCTACGCTCGCAGCTTTAGGCGTTGATGGCCTTGCTGTTCAATCGAAAGAGTCTGCACAAGAATCTCTTGGGATTTTAGACAGTGCGATAACTCAAGTATCTGGACAGAGAGCTGGGTTTGGTGCTATGCAAAATAGACTAACTTCAACAATACAAAATATTCAGATCACTAACGAGAACTTAAGCTCTGCTAACTCTCGTATCAGAGATACTGATTATGCTACTGAAACTGCAACGAATACGAAACTTTCTATTCTTAATCAATCTGGTGCAGCTGTTCTTAGTCAAGCAAATACTCAAGGACAAATTGCGCTTAGATTGCTCGGTTAATAAATGATAATTTGACCCACAAATAATCATTCACGGGGGCCAGTAAGGCCCCTTTTTTTATTTAACTTCTAAGCATATAAAATATTCAAAAATTTAGATTGGTGCATATCTCACACGGATGGTTAAATTATCTAAACATCCAGTACATTCGTTGCCTGCACATTCCCCCCAACCACCACCGGCTATTCCAAAGATTTCCATAAATCCTGTTCTTGGATCAAATGTCATTTTTGCCATCCAATATTTATCCCTACCATCTTTTGTTTCTGCAGTTAGATTTGGGTAAATCATTTTGACGTTAAGTCTCATTTGACAATTTGGTGGGTCAATATTTGTATCAGTGGGAGTTAAGGGCAAATTATTAGCATCAGAGAATTTTTCAGTAAAATCTGGAAAAAGTCCTACTCCCATATTCACTAATTCTATATAAACTAAAGAGCTTGGGTCAGTTTCCATTGCAGATTTTAAATTTGGAAATAGTGAATATAAATTTACTAAATGACTAACTGTTAGGTTTCTCCCTCTGAATTGATATATTCCAGTTCCAATACTTTCCCACGGCTCACCACTACCGCTTCTATGTTGTCTAGTTTCTTCTACAAGTGTAACTCCATATAAATTTGGATTAACGTCATAGAATTTTTCTTCCGTTATAAGTTCTTGAGCAATATTTGCCCAGGAAGTAGAGTTACAATACTGAAGTTTTTTTGATCGAGCATCATATCGAATCGTTCCTTCTGTCTCTGGTTTACACTCAACAGTAGACATACTAAGTTTTATACTTCCTGCTATATCTAAGCTCACTTTAGGATCTTCTAATCCAATCCCAACGTTACCAGAGTTATAAAATATATTATCTTGTCCCTGTGGGGAATTTGAGCTTAAAGACCACAGACTACTGCCACCTGCTCCTTCAATACTCAAAGCTCGACAACTTGTTATCTCCTGATTCCCATCGAGAATCACAGATAGTTTGATTTTTTTGACAGACTCTTTAACACCCACTGTACTGTGTCCTCTTGTAAAATAAACAAATAAATGGGTTGTATCATCTGTTAAGAGAGGATCTGAGTGATTAAGTTCAAACGATTTTATTTGATGTCCATTATTATTTAAATCTACCCCAGTTTTGAAAACAGCAAGACCTTCTTTATTTTTTATCTCTAGTAAAGTTCCTGTGTATGCACTTAACCCCTGAAAGTTAGAAATACATGTATCTCGGTCCGATATAATATCTCTAATTTCTGAAAGATAACTCAACTCATCACTTCTGATTTCAACAGTTTTGATGCCCTTCATACTTGAGGTGATGATGTTTCCACCAACAAGGGCCAAACCACTTAAAATGGCCGCAGCAATTATCAATTCAACCAGACTTAGTCCATTTTTATTCATAAAATACAGCTTCTTAAAAAATAATATCATTATATGTGAAAATAAAAATTATTGATACAATTTTCTATGTTTTAAATAAATTTATTGCTAAAATATTGCAAAACTATCTGATTTTACGACCAGGTGATGTTGTTTTTTTGGGGAACAAAATGAGAAGAAGTATCAAAAATATTTTTCCCATTCCAGGGTTTCAACTAAGGTTTATTATCCTAGGCTATATCTCTGGACTTGTTTTAACAATTCTCTATCTTGGGACATTTTTTCTGTATATCAAAAAAAATTTTTTGGAAGTTTTGCAAATGTCCACTTTATCCCTTGAGGTAAGAGATGTTTTAAGAACTGACATGGAAAACGTCATACAGGGGCTAATTATAATTTCAGTACTTTTCTTAATAGCTGTTGTTTTAGTTTGTATATTCTATTCTCATAAAATAGCCGGGCCAATTTCTAAATTAATTAGAACAATGGATGAAGTTTTAGAAAATAAGGACAGTGAAAAAATTGTTTTTAGAAATAAGGATGAATTTCATGAACTTGCCGATAGATTTAACAAAGTTATAAGTCACCTAAATATAAAAAATAATCGTGAATAATTTAAGAATAAGACAAAAAATACTAAAAAAAATTGTCAACTACTGGCCCCCATTTTTGGGATCTGGGATTTCTATAGATTATGTCTCCCCCGAGTTTGATACTATTGATGTTTCTTTGAAATTGCGATTTTGGAACCGAAATTATGTTGGATCTCATTATGGAGGTTCTTTGTATTCCATGTGTGACCCTTTTTACATGTTAATTCTTATCGAAAGACTTGGCGAAGAATATATCGTCTGGGACAAAAAGGCCGAAATTGAATTTCTTCATCCTGGAAAATCGAAAGTATTTGCCCATTTCCATGTATCTCCCGAGGCCATCCAAGAAATTCACAATGCCTGTGAAGATGGGAAAAAACATGAGCCAATTTTTGAAGTTTTTATAACCGATGGTGATAATCGAAAAATTGCACGAGTCACAAAAACTTTGTGGATAAAGAAGAAAATGTATTAGGACGTAATTAATTCTACTTTCATTTTGTATTTTTGAGCAATTTTTTCAACTGCACTATAGGCCTCTTGATGAGTAAAAAGTACATCAAGAATTGTAAAGGTTTTATCGATAGGGATTTTGCATCCACTTTCACATATAAAATCATTTGAATAAACTTCAATTTTATTAATTGGCTCTATATTCTGAAAATTGGAATACCACTTAAGAAAATCTTCAACCTTGTTCTCAAATTCCTCAAGAATTTCATCATGGTCTTGCGTTTCTATATTGAATAAAAAACGTCCAGTATCACGAGACCTACCGTTGACTGAGAGGTGAATAAGTCCTCTTTTGCAAATCGTCATTGTGTCGTTCAAACATATTGGACAATATAATCTTTTTGTCATGACTCAAGCTCTCTGTTTATGATACTCTTTTCGTGTTTTTAATAAACCTATTCTCAATTAAAATTTTGCGTCCGTTCACTGTTTAATAGTAGAGGGAAAATTGTGATTATAGAAGAAAAGACTTTAGAAATTGCAGAAGACAAAGAAATTCATCTGAAAATCAAAGAATCTGGTGCCCCCATTTGGATTATTGGGACTCATGGATTGGGAGAACACTCAGGGAGGCATACTTATTTGTTTGATCTTTTTGCTTCTGATTTTAATATTTGCCTCTACGATCTTAGGGGGCATGGCAAAAGCTTCGGAAAAAGAGGAAACGTAGGATCATTTTCAGATTACTTTGATGATCTTGAGGCCTTGCTTGAATTTCTTAAAAGAGAATATAAAGTTAAACGATATGTTCTCTTCGGACATTCAATGGGTGCACTCATCACTGCCGGATTTATTCAGCGTTATGTAAAAGAAGATTTTTATCCAGAAAGAATTATCTTGAGCGCTCCTCCTGCCGTTGTTGGAGGGCCAGCTGGTCAGTTTTTTAAATATGCCCCAGATATATTACTATCAAACTTAGTAAAATTACCTTCTATTCCTTTGGCCGGTCTTGTTGATCTTGATAATCTCTCACATGATCCATACGTCAAAGAACAATATCTTGAAGATGCTCTAAATTGTTTGAAAATACATACACATTTAGTATTTGAACTCATTAAGGCCAGTAAAGATATTTTTTCTAGGCCTTTAAGGACTAAATGTTCTGCTCTTTGTGTCAGTGGTAGTGAAGACCATATTATAGGACAAAAAGATTTAGTATACTATTTCTCAACTGTAGATAAGGGAACTATGCATAAAGTATTTAATGGTGCTTATCATGAATTGCACAATGAACTTGCAAAATATCGAGAGCCTTATTTTGATTACCTTAAGAATTATTTGAGAGATTTAATCTATGACGCCCAATAAAGAATTTCTCATTCACACAATGGTGGGCGATTTCCTAGTCGTGCATGATGAGGAAGAAATTTTTAAATGTGAGCTCTTAAAACAAGAAACAATAATAAATCCTATCCCAACTTGTACTCTCGAAGAACAAATTCTTGATCAGGTAGAAAAGTACAATTCGGGAGAGCTTAAAAAGTTTGATCTTCCATTACATTTTAAAGGTACTCCATTTCAGATCAAAGTTTGGAAACAAATACTCTCAATTCCTTGTGGCAAAACAATAACCTACAGTGATATTGCTCAAAAACTTAAATCAAGAGCATATCAGGCCATAGGAAACTCATGTGGAAAAAACCCATTCGCACTTCTAGTGCCATGCCATAGAGTAAAGGCAAAAAATGGACTTGGTGGTTTTTTTTATGGCCTTAAATTGAAAAAAAAATGGCTCGAATTAGAGGGCGTGATCCTTTAGCTCATCTAAATGTTCTACTCTTATGAGAGCTGGTGGATGTGAGTGATAAAACTTACTATAAAGTGGATCTGGAGTTAAGGTACTTGCATTATCTTTATAGAGTTTAACTAAAGCTGAAATTAATTCAGATGCATTTGAATACTTTGCTGCAAATGCATCCGCTTCGAACTCATGCTTTCTGGATGACAAAGAATTAATAGGTGTAATCAAAAATGTGTAGACATCCGAAACCATTGAAAACAAGAGGAGTCCCATATAAATAGATACATTCTGTACTCCATGTCCATTAAAAAAACTTTGGCTTTGGATTAACTGACCTAAAATCGCAAAACCTATCAATGAAAATATAAATGACTTAGCTATATTTTTAAGAACATGCTTCATTTTAAAATGCCCTAACTCATGGGCCAAGACTGCTTCAACTTCTCCGGGTGTTAAAGTCTTAATAAGAGTATCAAAGAAAACAATTCTCTTATTTTGTCCAAAACCTGTAAAATATGCGTTTCCATGTGAACTCCTTATTGAAGCATCCATGACAAATAATCCTTTACTTGTGAATCCAGTTTTTTCAAGTAATTTTAAAACTTTTTCTTTTACTTCACCTTCTTCCATTTCTGTAAACTTATTAAAAATGGGAGCTATGAGTGTAGGGTACAACCAAAGCATAAGAACCTGTATAATACATAAGAAGGCCCAGGCATAAACCCACCAAAATGTTCCCAATTTCTCCATAATCCATAATATTCCTGTTAATATTGGTCCTCCGATTAAAATCCCAAGGGCCGTACCCTTAATCATATCCACAATAAATGTTTTAGGTGTTGTTTTATTAAAACCAAATTTTTCTTCTAGTACAAATGTTGAATAAAGTGATTCAGGCAATGAAATTAACATTGAAACTATAGCAAACAGACCAAAACAAATTAATCCAGTGGCAATATTTCCCTGATTAAAACCCTTGGCATACTCATCTATGTAGTTAAGTCCACCTCCAAGTGTCCAACCCAAAAGTACCAACGTTCCTATTACTCCTGATACTAAACCAAAATTGATTTTACTAGATGAATACAAAGCGGCCTTTTGATGATCCGCAAGTTCAACTTTATCTCTGAAAGTATTTGGAACCTCTTTTGAATGCTTATTGATATACTCTTTGTTTCTAAGGTCTAGATATATTTTAATTGTGAATTTCATGATTAAGAAAACTAAAAACAGGATCGATACTTCTTTTGAGGTCATTTTTTTCCCTTGATGGATTGCAAAAAGATTCAGTATTATAACTCCGTATTTATGAATACTCAAAAATAACTAAATATTTGTTCAACTCTGAGCATTATTAGAGAAAAAGGTATCCTATGAAAGTACATCAACTTTTTCCAGATTCACCCCTGAGAAATTTTAATTATTTAATTCAAAACTCAAAGAAAGAAGTTATTTGCATTGATCCCCTTGACGCACAATATATCCTAGACGAAATTGAAAAAATTGGGGGAAAACTTATTGCAATTATAAATACACATGAACATGATGATCACATTGGAGGAAATAAAGTACTCGCAAGAAAAACAAAATGCAAAGTATATGCTCATAAAGATCTTGAATCTAAAATTCCCAAAATGAGCCATCCTTTAGAAAAAGGCGATATTATTGACATTGAAAACGGTACATTTTTAGAAGTTCTAGAAACTCCAGGCCACACCTATTCAAGTATATGTCTTCTTCTTTACGTTAACGATAAACCTTATGCGTTATTTTCTGGAGACACTCTTTTCAATGCTGGTGTCGGAAACTGCTATCATGGAGGAAACCCCGAGCTTCTTTATCAAACAATTTATCGTCAAATAAATGAACTTGCTGATGAAATTATTGTGTATCCTGGACATGAATATTTGGGAAATAATATCCAATTTACCCTAGATAGAGAGCCTGGTAATAATGACGCCCAAAAAATGTTCGATCGTTATAAGAAAAAACTTAAGGCCGAACATATTCTAACAACAATAGGTGAAGAAAAAAAAATTAATAGTTTTATGAGAATAGAACAAAAGGAAGTTGTTGAAGGGGTTCGAAAGACTTTTCAAATTGAAGATAGCACTGAATTGGGTGACAAACAAGTTTTTGTGAAATTAAGACAATTACGAGATAAATGGTAGAGGTAACAAATGAGTAAATTAAAAATTGGTAGTAATGCCCCATCATTTTCATTAAATGACCAAGATGGAAATAAAGTGTCTTTGAAAGATTTCAAAGGAAAGAAAAAGGTTCTTCTCTATTTCTATCCGAGGGCCTTGACTCCAGGATGCACAGTTCAGGCGTGTGGAATTACTGATTCTAAGAAAAAATTTGATAAATTTAACACTGTGGTTTTAGGTGTAAGTCCAGATGAACCAGAGAAGCTTACAAAGTTTGTAGAAAAAAAGAATTTAAATTTTACTCTCTTGAGTGATCCTGATCATAAAATCGCTGAAAAGTATGGTGTGTGGGGAAATAAGAAATTTATGGGTAAAGAATTTATGGGAATTCTTCGTACAACTTTTATTATTGGCCAGGATGGAAAAATTTTACACATTATGGATAAGGTAAATACAAAAACTCATCATGATGATGTTCTTAAGATCCTGAAAACTCTTGAATAGAAGCGTCGCGAAACTCATTTGATTGACTCTCAAACAAGAAGTTGTATTTTAAAGTCAGAATTATTATGTAGTCAGTTAATTTCTTAATTAAGTAGAATGTGCTAGAGGTTTCTCAGGGAGGATGGACTTTGAAAAAAAAATCAATTCTAATTTTTATTTTATTTTTTTCTGTTCAACATAAAATTTTCGCCAATTCTTATGAATTTATGGCCTACAATGTAGAAAATCTTTTTGATCTTACTCATGATAATGCCAAGAATGATTGGACTTTTCTACCAAAAGATTACCCTGAAAAAAAAGAACATTGCCTGGCCATTAAAAGTAAATTTCGTTCAAAAGAATGTTTATCAACTAATTGGACACATGAAAAACTTGAAATCAAACTTAATCAAATTGTTAGAGTTATCAAGTCTCGCTCTGCGCAGCTTCCTGACTTCTTGGCAATTACAGAGGTTGAAGGTAATAGGCCTGACAAACCAATCAAAGATACTCAAAATGAATCTCAAGGTGTCGCCAATATGCTGGCCAAGAGGTTAGGGTATGGAAATAAGTTTCTTATTACAAATGGGCCAGACCAACGAGGAATAGATGTTGCACTTTTTTATAAAGGAGAAAATGCTCAACTTGTGAATTATCAAGAATTGCGATTAAGTGGAAATTACTTCGAAAGAAAGCCAACAAGAGATGTTTTGCAAGTCGATTTTTTAATTGAAAATAAACATAAATTAACCATTTTTGTAAACCACTGGCCCTCTCAGGGAAACCCTGATCAAACCAGGGTTATTGCAGCGACCAAATTAAAGAAAGTAATTCAGAATCTACAAGCACAAGATCCTGAGAGATTAATCATCCTCACAGGAGACTTTAATACAGTAGACGACGATCACCCTCATCCTTTTAAAACAGTTTTTTTTCCAGGTGATTTCTTAAGAGATGTCCATCACTGTTATATGTCTAGTGATTTTGTTTCTGAAGAGTGGAAAAAACGAATGCCCCGTGGAACATATTTCTTTTATCGAGATATGGTCTGGAACTATCTTGATCGTTTCTTTGTAAATGAAAATCTTCTTGATGGTAAAGGATTGGATATTGATCTTGAAAGTTACCATATTTATGCTCCGGATTTTATTACCAAATCTTTCAAATATAGAGATAGACAAGATCCTGCTTACGGGACAAAAATAATGAATACTCCAAAAAGCTATAATTTTGGTGCAACGACTTCTAAAAATGCTGGATTTTCTGATCATTTCCCAATATATGTGAAGTTTACAACTGATGCAGAAAAACTTAAAAAAAATTCTATGAGTAAATGTACTCAATTGAGATAATTTTTAATCGGATTTTTTTAATATTTTTGTTTTTCTTTTAAAAAATTATACTGTTGTACTTTTATCGATAAGTCCAACTCGAAATCTCATTAGATCGTATATATTTTTATTATTATAAAGTCTCATGGTAATTCTTGGCCCCACGAAAATGCTTTGCTCAATACCAATAATGTGAAATCCATACTTTAATTTTATTGCAATTATTTTGTTATTGAAAAGTTGATGGTTTGACTCGATTTCATCAAAACCTTTAGTTTCTTTTAACATAAGTTTCAACATTTCTTGATAAATTCCTCTTCCTCTGTATTCCTTTTCTACTAAAGATATTTGCATTGAGAACCTATTTTTTTTTACAGATTCTCCTGTCGAAAGACCAATCAGATTTTCTCCATCAAATGCCGCAATATTTATTTTTTTTCTTTTAATTTCAAATTCTTCATCACCCGTAGTTTCAACATCTTTTGGAGAGAGAAATATACCTTGACTTTTTAAATTTTTATCGACTAAATTCTTAAAAATTTCTTCATCATACTTGTCGACAATTTTGATATTGATCGCCATGAAACGATACTCCTCTATTGTAAAATAAATCTAGAATGTTGCAGATTTTATTTCACAAACCAATCCTTTAAGATTCGTAAAAAGGTCATCTTTATTTGAAAAATTTTCAGCAATAATTTTTACAATCGCTGAACCTACAATGACTCCATCAGCACCACTTTCAATTGCTTTTTCTACATCTTTCTTACCCGAAATTCCAAAACCTTGATAAACTGGTATCCCAAATTTTTTAAGCTCAGATATATTTGAACTTAAATCAATTGTTGTTTTAAGATTTACCCCCGTTACTCCGCTTCTTCCAACAAGATAAATATATCCCTCAGAATTTTTAGCAATATATTCAAGAGTTGAATGATCTGCATTTGGAGGAGCTAAAAGTACCTTTGAAATATTATTTTTTGAAAAATGATAATTAAAAAAATCACCCATCTCAATGGGCAGATCTGCAAACAAAATTGAATCCACTCCAATTCGAGAAAGTTCTTTGAAAAATTGATCAACCCCAAAACCAGTCGCTAGATTACAATAGCTCAGTAAGCCAATTGGAATTTCTGGATACTTTGAACGAATTTTTTCAATAATTCTAAAGGCGTCTTTGGTAAATGTATTAGCTTTTAAAGCTCGCTGATTGGCATCCTGAATAACAACTCCATCCGCAACAGGATCAGAAAAAGGAAGTCCTAATTCCAAAGCATCAGCACCATTTTGAATGAGAAACTGAATAATCTCAAATGAAAGCTCAGGGTTTGGATCACCTAAAGTGACAAAAGGTATAAAAACTTTTTTATTATTCGTTTTTAATTTTTCATATCTATTCATTTTTAACTCATTTTTTAAGATATTGATTCACTGTAGAGAGATCTTTATCTCCACGCCCTGAAATATTAACAACAAAAATTTGTTCTTTCGTAGGATCTTCATACATAAGTTTTAAGGCATAAGCTAAAGCATGGGAAGACTCTAGTGCCGGAATTATTCCCTCATGTCTACAAAGAGACTGAAAAGCACCAAGTGCTTCATCATCTGTTACAGATGTATAAGTTGCCCTTCCTGTCTGGGCCAGATATGCATGCTGTGGGCCTACAGATGGAAAGTCTAACCCTGCTGAAATGGAATAGGATTCCTTTATTTGTCCATCATGTTCTTGCATAAGAAATGAATGCATTCCAAAAAAAATACCTTTTTGATTATTATATATTGGTGCCCCATGCATATTTGTTTCTAGACCTTTACCTGCAGGCTCAACTCCAATAAGTTTTACATCTTCATCAGAGAGAAAATCATTGAAAATTCCAATTGCATTTGACCCTCCTCCAACACAAGCGATGACAGCATCAGGTAACTTTCCTTCTTCAGAGAGAATTTGCTGTTTTGCTTCTTCTCCAATAATCTTTTGAAAATGACACACAATTTTTGGGAAAGGATGGGGACCTGCGGCCGTACCTAATAAATAATGAGCAGTAGGGTAGTTTAAGCTCCAATCTCTTAAGGCCTCATTACATGCATCTTTTAAAGTCGCACTACCACTTGTCACTGGAATAACTTCAGCTCCAAGAAGACGCATCCTAAATAGGTTTGGCTCTTGCCTTTTGCAATCGACTTCTCCCATATAAATACGACATTTAATATTCATTAAAGCACAAATCATCGCCGTCGCTACTCCATGTTGTCCAGCGCCAGTTTCTGCTATGATTTCATTTTTTCCCATGTATTTACATAATAAGGCCTGGCCTATAACTTGATTGGTTTTATGGGCCCCTCCATGAAGTAAATCTTCGCGTTTAAGATATATTTTAGTTTTTGTGCCTCTGGACAGATTACGACAAAGGGTTAAAGGAGTTGGCCTTCCTGCGTATTTTGAAAGTAAATCTGAAAATTCTTGGTTAAATTTCGGATCATCTTTACATTTCACAAACGCTTGTTCAAGTTCAATTAGAGAGGGAATCAGAATTTGAGGAACAAACATTCCCCCAAATTCACCATAGAAAGGATCTAATAATGTTTTCATAAATACTCAGTAATTAATAATTTGTTTAAAAGTTTCTTTTATTTTATCAAGATCTTTAAGTCCGTCATCATTTTCCAATTTTGAATTGAGATCAAGTCCTACACAACCAATTTGAGAGGCCTCTTTCACGTTTGCGGGGCCTATCCCACCGGCGAGCAGAATTTTTTCTTTTGGAAGATTATTTAAAATTGACCAGTCAAATGTCGTACCGGTTCCGCCAAATTGACCAAGTTTTCTTGAATCAATGACAAAAATTTCAACATCCACTAAATTGAGGAGGTCTATTTGATCAGCAGAGATCGCCTTCCATATTTTACAATCATTTGGAAGCTGGTTTTTAAGTTCATGGATATAAGATTCATTTTCATCTCCATGCAGTTGTACAACTTGAAGAGGAACATTCTCAATAACTTTTTTAATCTCTTCAATGCTTTGATTACAAAATATTCCAACAATAGGAAGGGGGGAGTTTTTGGTTATTTCAATCGCCTTTGAAATTTCTACAAAACGAGGAGAAGTTTTAATAAAATTGATTCCCGCATAGGCTGCCCCTGCTTCGTAAACTGCAGCTAATATTTCAGAAGAAGTTATTCCGCATACTTTGTTTTTCCCATAAATTAAAGACCTACAGGCATAATCTAGATTACTTTCTTTCATGAGAGAAGTTCCAATAAGAAAACCATCTGCTTTAATTTTATTTTCTTTAATCTGTGCGTGATTGGAAATTCCTGATTCACTAATAACAACCGGAGAATTTGTTAGAAGTTTTGCTAGCCTTTCACATTTCTTTAAGTCAATTGTGAAATCCTTAAGATTCCTGTTGTTAATTCCAACCACTTTTGAACCTAATTGATTGGCCCTTAATGCTTGTTGCTCAGTCGCAATCTCAGTGAGAACCCCCATCCCAAGTTCGTGTGCAATTGAGCTCAGATTAAGATATTCTTCATCTGTTAATATCTCTAGAATCAAAAGTATAGCATCGGCCCCATGAAAACGAGCACGATAAATTGTATATTCATCGATGACAAAGTCTTTACACAAAATTGGCAAAGTAGTCACTTCTCTTACTAATTTAAGATCGTTGAAACTTCCAAAGAAAAATTTTTCATCGGTTAGAACACTTATAGCACTAGCATATTGGTTGTATACCTTTACACTTTCAACAGGATTATAATTGGGATTTATAATTCCTCTTGAAGGTGATCCTTTTTTACACTCTAAAATAAAGTGGGTTTTTTTTATCGATAGAATTTGATAGAAGAGGTCATTTGTTTTCTTACAATTACTTTTAAGAAAATCTAATGAAAACGATTTTTTTGCAAGCTCATTTTCTATTTTTTTATGTTCAACAATGGTACTTAGGATATTTTTCTTCATTTTCTTTGTGCTAGCCTCTTAATTACTTTCATTGGTTCATCTGTACTTAGCATATCCATCGCCATATGTGATGCGCTTTTATAATCTTTTGCTTTACTGGCCATAACAAGCAGTGGAGAAACATTCATTGCTATCATTTTCTTTTGTCCTTCACTCCCTTTTCCATCTAAAATTAAAAGTGATTTCTCCAAGTTCCTTTGTTTGTCTCCACCTTTAATTTCTTCAATGGAAAATTCTGCAAAACCAAATGTTTTTGGAGAGAGTGTAAAAGGTTTGCAACTTCCTTGTTTTACTTCAATAGCTAATGTTTCACCATTTGGAGAAATTTCATCGAGACCATTACCATGGATGACTAACGCATGTTCGGGTCCTATTTCATTTAAGACTCCTGCAATAGGAGTTAAAAGCTCTTTCGAATAAACTCCAACCATTTGATACGTTGGCCTAACTGGGTTAACCAATGGCCCTAAAATATTGAAGATGGTTCTTGTTTTCAACATCGTTCTGACAGGCATAACATGTTTAAAACTTTTGTGAAATAAAGGAGCAAATAAAAAACAAATTCCAACTTCTTCAAGATCAGATTTGAGTTCTCTTGGGCCTTTCATAAAATTCACATTGAGGGCCTCTAATAAATCAAAAGAACCACATTTTGAAGATACGCTTCTATTCCCATGTTTGGCCATCTTTACTCCAAGGGCCGCGGCCGTAATCGAAGATAATGTCGATACGTTAATCGTGTCTGAATGATCTCCTCCTGTTCCAACGATATCTCCAACAGGTTCAGAGAGAATAGGGTAGAGTTCTGCTGCGGCCAAGATTTCTAGTGCCGCTCCAGTAATTTCTTTATCAGTTTCTTTTTTTACACGAAATGCTGTTAAAATTGAACTAATGATAATGGGATCAACTTGACCGGCCAGTATTTCTTTGAAAATTCTTTGGGATTCAAAAATAGATAAGTTATTTCCGTCATATAGTTTTTCTAGAATCTCTTTCAATTGAACTCCTCTTTTATATGAAAAGAAAATTAAGGGCATTCGATAAAAATGTTTTACCATGTATAGTCATAATAGACTCAGGGTGAAATTGAAACCCTATAACTTTCTTTTTTTTGTCGAATACTATCATTGGTATATCATCAACTGAGGATAGAACATCAAGTTCACAAGGAATTTCACTTCCCTGTAATGAATGATAGCGACCGATTGTTTCTGTTTTTCCCAAACCTCGAAATAATGGATGGTCACTTAAATTTAATATGGAAGTTTTTCCATGAACGACTTTGTTTGATTTGATCACTTTACCACCATAGGCCTGAATTAATGCTTGATGGCCAAGGCATATCCCTATCATCGGGATTTTTCCAAGATATTTATCAATTATAGGAAGTAAATTACCAGCACTTTGAGGATTTCCTGGCCCTGGAGATAACACTAATGCCATCTTACCCAAATGAGAGTTAATGGCCTTGTCTAAGACATCCATTTCGATATTATTTCTGTATATATCAACTAAAGTATTTGAAGCACGAATTTGATCTACTAAGTTGTAAGAAAATGAATCAAAGTTATCTATCATTATAACCTTATTAACATTACTCATATTGATCCTCACTTAGTTGAATTGCTTTAATTACCGCATGTGCCTTATCTTTTGTCTCCATAGCTTCGGCCATTGGATCTGAATCATAAACTACTCCAGCACCAGCTTGCACATAGGCCATTTTATTTTTTACAAATGCTGAACGAATAACAATACAAGTATCAAAATTGCCCTCACCTGTAATGTAGCCAACGGCCCCTCCATATGGGCCTCGTTCTTGTTTTTCAATATTTCTTACGATATTTATCGCTGAAATCTTTGGAGCACCTGTCAATGTTCCCATATTCATTGTTGCCTGATAAGCATGTAAAGCATCAAGGTCTTCTTTTAAAATACCATTCACTTGAGAAACGAGGTGCATGACTCGACTATAACGATCTACTTTCATCAATGGTGAAACAAAGCGAGTACCTGTTTGGGAAATTTTCGCGACATCATTTCTGGCCAGATCGACTAACATCATATGCTCTGCGACTTCTTTTTCACACATTCTAAGTTCAAGTTCGTGCCGGCCATCTAAGTCTAAATCAATCGTTCCATCTTCCTTAAGGCCTCTTCTTCTGGTTCCTGCAATTGGATAAATATGAATACTTCTTTCTTTTGCTAAGAATTTTAAAGCACTCTCTGGAGATGACCCGAAAAGTTCAAAATCATCATCATTCATATAAAACATATAAGGCCCTGGATTTATACCAATCAAGTTTCGAAAACATTTTAATGCATTATTACAGGACATTTTAAAAGTTCGTGATAATACAGCTTGAAAAATGTCTCCTTCAATAATTTTTTGCTTTATATTCGATACATGTTTTGCAAATTCTTCATCTGATATATTCATTTCGTAATTAAAAGAATTAGATTCCGGAAATGTTGTGTTATCAAATTCCTTTTTACTCAATTGGCCATAACTCTTTTTAATTTCACCCATTTTTCGAGAATATTCATGAAAACTTCGAGTATATGATTTTCCTCCAAACAAGCATGTCTGTAATTTTGATTTGCCTGTTGAATGATCTACTTTGGCCATCAGTTGTGCAACGTATAGAGTAAAGTATGGACATGATGTTTCGCTTTTACTGACAGGTGCTAGTTTTTCAAATGTTTCTATAAAATCATATGAAAAATTTCCACCTAAGAAAAGATCACTCTTGCTTTCAAGACAATCAATTGAAGCAATTATTTTTCTGACAATACTAAATGGCCCTTCACATCTTAATCTTTCATCTTCTGAAATTTTTGAATCTGTTTGAGATTCAAATTTGATTTGGATTTCATCTTGAGATACTTTGCTGATTTCAGTTTCTGAAAATATATTCAACAAATGAGTTAGTAAATCTTTACCATTTTCAGTTAGAGCAATGACACTAATAAGCCTATCATGGGCAACTATTTTTACAGCACTTTCAAGAATCATAAGACTTTCTTGCTTTTTCTTAGAATCAATTTCAGAACTCATCAAAAGCAGTGTATTTTTAGACATTGAAAATTTATTAAAAAAAATGACTGGATCAACAATACAATCAATTTGTAGGTTAATGCTTGTCATTTTGCCTAGATTTATTTCACTAATCATAAGGTTTTTCCAAAAATTGTTGAAATTTGTGAAATTTCTCGAATTAATTGTTTAAATTGTTGTGGATACAAAGACTGTTTACCATCTGATAGAGCTACTTCAGGGTTAGGATGTGTTTCTACAATGATACCATCTGCACCAACCGCTATGGCCGCTTTGGTTAGTGGATTAACTAAATTTCTAACTCCTGTTCCATGACTTGGATCGACAATTATTGGAAGTTGACTTTTTTCTTTTATATAGGCCACAGAGTTTAAATCAAGCGTATTTCGGGTTGTTGTTTCAAAAGTTCTTATCCCTCTTTCACAAAGAATAATTTGATCATTTCCAGCATTGTAAATATATTCAGCTGCAAGGAGAAATTCCTCAACAGTAGCAGACATACCCCTTTTGAGAACAACTGGTTTATTAGTTTTTCCCATGGCCTCTAATAATCTGTAGTTTTGCATATTTCGGGCACCAATTTGATAAGCATCCACATGTTCATAAATGAGTTCTATATCTTTTGTTTCTATAACTTCGGAAACAATAGACATGTTGTATTGTTTTTTGATTTCATTTAAAATACTTAAACCCTCTAGCCCCAGGCCTTGAAAAGAGTAGGGTGAAGTACGAGGTTTAAAAATTCCAGCTCGAAAACATGTTACTCCGGTTTCGTTTATATATTCTGCTGAATCCAATGCTTGAACTAAGGTTTCAATCCCACAAGGGCCAGCGATTATCCCCAGGTGTCCTCCTCCAAATTTAGTAGATCCAATTTTCACTATTTTTTCATGTGAGTGAAATTCTTTACTGACGAGTTTGTATTTCGATAGGATGGGGCGCAATTCTTCTACAGCAGGGTCAGCTTCTAAATTTAATGATTGCAGGATTCTTTCATCACCAATTGCACCCAGCACAATTCGTTCAATTCCTGGCATACATAATGGTTTTAGTCCCTTATCTTCTATTTTTTTTAAAATGATTTCTGCCTGTTGCATCTCAACTTCTGGTCTAAGTACAATTATCATTTTTACCTCAAAAAAAAGGCCCACTAAATTAGTGGGCCTGGTTATGTTTTAAAAATTTATCATGCTGATTAAAACAAACTCTCACCCATAAATAACTAATTTCCACCACCAAGATGGGAGGATTGTAGTATGTGTAAAAAAAGATTGTGTTTGTTTTTTCAATTTTTCTCCTGAACCTAGAGAATTAATACCTGAATTGAGCTACTCTCGTCAAATTTTAATTATATGCACGTGACTCAGTGCAATTTGCTAGAACAAAATACTTAAAATGAATATGTTCAAATTTTTGTGATCGTGTACTGCTTACCTAAGAAGTCTAACAACCTATTTACCTCATCTTTAAATTCAATCGGTCCGCAGATTTCTATATCTCGGTATAACTTACCAAGTGACTCTTCCAAAGTTGAGTAAAAACATAAACCTTCATTTGATTCAAGTTGAAAATATGTAAAGGCCGACTGGCTTTTTGGGACTCTAATCGTAAATTTGAAAATATTGTTGGACATAATTAAACCTCATATCGATTAGTTATTGACTTGGGCCCAGCTTGAATTAGAATTAATATAAGATGAATTTTCCTTTTTCAAAGATAATCTGAGAAAAAAGGTATTTTTTATCAGGTCAGGATGACCTCAAGGGAGACAAGGATGTTACTCAAAGCAGTTAAAGTAGCTCTTATTTATTTACTTCCATATACATTACTATTCTCTTGTTCAATGATTTCAAGAAAAGGCAAAGATGAACCCAAAAAAGAAGAAAGTAAAAGTACTCAAGTTGGTTCAAATCAATCTGCAGAAGTAGTAAGTAATACAGAGAATGAACCATCAGATGTCAGATCAAAATATCTGGCCCTTTTAAAAAAATATAAAGATGTTAACCCAAACGATCCTGAAATAAAAAATTTCGAAATGGAAATGGACTCAAGTGTTTCAAACCAACAAAATATTATGTCTGATCTCAATGAGGCCAAGGGCCCTGCACAGTTAATAGAAACAGTTGACGTTTTTCCAACTGTTGAAAAAAAGGCAATGGACCTAAGCACAAGTAATTCAGGAATATTAAGAGAATTAGTTGAAGATGAAACAGTCGAATCTCATGTCAGAAATATTTTGAAGGCAGAAGAACTAGTTGGTGAGGCGAAATATAATGAAGCACTAATTTTGCTTAGAGAAATGGAGGCCTCGCCTTTAATTCAAATTAAAGTTAGAGCAAAATTTTTGTTGGGAGAAATTCTTTTTCAACAAAAAGAATATGATTTATCAATGCAAATATATGAAGAAATCGTTATGAAATATGCTTTTTCATCAGTGATTTTTAAAGTTTTAGGAAGATTAGTTGTATGTAGTGAAAAGCTAAATTTAGCTAGTAAACAACAAAAATACTACTCAATCTTGCATGATCTCTTTGGGTATGACAAACAAGAAGGTTAGATTTTGAATAAACTACGCATTCTTGCAATCATGTTGATATTTTTATCTAAGATTTTGTTAGCACAGGATCTTGATAATATGAAACTATTTGAAGAATCTGAAGATGATGTCCTGGCCAAAGATATGACAGTTGAAGATCCACTACCAAAAACTGATATGGATGTTAGTGAGTTTGAAAGTGTAGATGAGGAAAATGAACTTGCCGAATTGAGAAAAGATATCCAAGACACTGGTGTGAAAGAGGAAGAAACATCAGATAATGAACTAAATGAATTACTTAATGAAAAAGGCGAAGAAAAAAAACTTATAGTTAATGATGAACAGACAGCAAAAAAACTTAAAAAGAAGGCCGTAATATTTGATTTGGGAGAAGAAGAGGCGAAATTACTTGAAATGGCGAAATTTGTTGAAGGAAAAATTCCAAGTGATGAATGGGCAGAAATTGCTGTAACTTCTAAAGAGGGGAAATACATTGTACAAGAGGGAGATTGGCTATGGAAAATAGCTAAACAACTCTTTGGATCTGGTTTTTACTACTCAAAAATATGGTCGTTAAACCCTTATATTACTAACCCACACCAAATTGAACCTGGAATGGAGCTTGTTTTCAGTACTGGAGATTTTGATAGACCACCATCTGTGACAGTCGGAAAATTTGCCACAGATCAAAATATTAAAGATATTAAAAAAATAGATTTTGCTGATTTTGGAGATAGTGCTAAACCAAGATGGGTTGATGAAAGAGATAAACTTGTTAATCAAGGGACATTTTTTCAATATGCATCTGAAGAAACCTATGATGATTTATTTGAAGTATCTAAACAATATTTAAACAGAGAATATCAAAAATATGAACCTCCTGTTACAGAGATCGTCATCCTCGAACCTGATGAAACATATGATGATGCTGGATTTGATAAGACATCTCGAGTGACTTTTGATTTTAAAGAAGGCTTTTCTCTGAACAGTTTTGTCACTACTAACGTTGTTCAGGATCTAGGTAAAATTTCATTTGCTCGTACTGAAGCTCTTTATTTAAGTAACTCGAACAAAGTCTATGTAGATTTTGATGAAAGTGTTGGGCCAAAACCAGGGGATCTTTTTTCTATTTATTCACCAGAGGGTGTAGTTGAACATGAAATTTCAGATAGAAGGGGATACCGCTATACTATAAAGGGTCAGCTAAAGGTTATAAAACTGATCGATAATATTTGGGAATGTGAACTTTTTGAAGTTAATGGTGTCATTCAAAGGGGTGACAGAGTAACGATTTACACTCCAAAAATTAACAAAGTCTTTAAAACTTTTAATCGTAAAAAAATTGAAGCGGCCATTGTCGGCGCTTATCGGGCCGGTTTGGATGTGAGTTCATTTGGAGATGTACTCTACCTTGATAGGGGACGGGCCGATGGAGTTGAAATTGGAAACGTTTTTGATGTTTATTCATTTGAAGATAGAAGTAATGGCAGAAAAATTACAGTTGATCCTACTTATAAAATTGGTGAACTTACAATCGTTAGCTTAACGGATAATTTTGCAACGGCCTTAGTCACCCATTCTCGCCATGAAATTGAAATTGGTTCTTTATCAATATCTAAATCTAAAGAAGAAGCTATTAGATCTGATAGAAACCGAAATGGGGTTATTTTAAGTGATATAAAAACTCTCGAAAATAAAGCTCAAGAAGATCTTGATATCGAGCTCAATATAGATAATATCAACAACGATCTGCTCGAAAAGATTGACTCGGTGAAGCTTACTGATGATGAATTAGATGAACTTGAGCGTCAAGAAAGAGAGAAATCAGTTATTCGTGATCAAGATAAAGATTTACGCGCGTTAGAAAAAATCGAGAACCAAATTGAACTTGCAGAGCAGCAACTAGACGCTTATCAGGTTGATGAAGATAAATTACTTGAACAGCAAGACCTTAATAATCTTGAAGGCGGTCTCTCAAAGTCAGATCCTAACGCATTCGAGTCAATGAACGATTTAGAAAAAGACATCGGAAAAAAATATCTTGATGAAAATCTCAACTCAAAAGAAAATCCTTACGGTTTAACAGAGTTTGATATTGAAAAAATAGATGAGCTATTGAATACTAATCAACAATGATCTAAGATCTCCACGAAATTTCCGCCCAGGCGCATAATCGCAAAGAATTTGTGTTGCGAGTTGGGTAAAAAGATGAATTTAATGTCTTAAAAGGTTGATAATGTCCGCAAAGAAAGTTGCTAAGAAGAAAAAAATTACCAAAAAAGCTATTAAGAAAACTACTAAGAAAGCTGTTAAAAAAAGCTCCAGCATAAGTTCCTTAGGAAAATATGACCTAGTTGTTGTTGAGTCCCCTTCGAAGGCCAAGACAATTAAAAAATATCTAGGTAGAGACTATCAAGTCGTCGCATCCAATGGTCACATTAAAGATCTCCCCAAATCTAAGCTAGGTGTAGATATCAAAAATGACTTTGAAATCGATCTTGTTCCAATCTCTGGAAAAGGGGATAAGATTAAAAGGATCCAAGAACTGGCCGGAGATGCTACAAATATCTACCTCGCTCCTGATATGGACCGCGAGGGAGAGGCCATAGCTTTTCATATTGCCGAAGAAATTGGAAGAAAGAAAAACATCTACAGAGTTGTTTTTAATGCAGTTACAAAAAATGCTGTAATAAATGCAATTGAACATCCCACAAAATTAAACCTTCCAATGTATGACTCTCAAAAAACAAGAAGAGTTCTCGATAGACTTGTTGGTTATAAAATTTCACCAATTCTTTGGGATAAAATCCAAAGAGGGATTTCTGCTGGCCGCGTCCAATCTGTTGCTCTTAGAATTATTGTTGAAAGAGAAGATGAAATTAAAGCTTTTATTGCCGAACAATGGTTTTCTATTCATGGCCAAATGGAAAAAAATGGACAACAGTTTGAAATTAAATATTTTGGAGATGATGAAAAGAAAAAAAGAGATCTGAATACATTAGAAGATGCTCTAGAGATAGTAAAAAACGTAAAAGGACAAATGTATAATGTCCAAGATGTCATAAAAAAAGAAAGGAAGCAAAATCCTACTCCACCATTTACAACATCTAAATTGCAACAAGAGGCCGCTAATAAACTAGGGTTTACTGCAAAACGTACAATGATGATTGCTCAAAAACTGTATG
The DNA here is from genome assembly GCA_020635115.1 of Halobacteriovoraceae bacterium. Taxonomy (NCBI): domain Bacteria; kingdom Pseudomonadati; phylum Bdellovibrionota; class Bacteriovoracia; order Bacteriovoracales; family Halobacteriovoraceae; species Halobacteriovoraceae bacterium. The sequence continues at coordinate 59,612 of JACKAK010000009.1, forward strand.
AGGGTATACAGCTTCGTGATCACGGTCTACAAGGTCTTATCACCTATATGCGTACCGATTCTGTAAGGACAGAACCGGAAACTTTAGGAAAAGTAAGAGAGTATATCAAGGAAAAATACGGACCTAAATTCTTATCCCATGAACCTATTCACTACAAAAAGAAAGGTTCTAATAAAGTACAAGATGCCCACGAGGCCATTAGACCTACTAACCTAATGTTTACACCTGACGAAGTACGAGGCGATTTAGAACCAGAGCAGCAAAAACTCTATGAACTCATTTGGAATAAATTTATATCATCTCAGATGTCTCAAGCAATTATCGATCAAACAACTGTACTTCTTAATTGCAATAATCACTTTTTTAAAGCAAATGGTTCTATTATTAAGTTTCCAGGTTTTAGAACGATTTATTTGGAAGCTGCCGCTGAAAAACAAAAGAAAAAGAATGAAGATGATGATAATGACGATTCTAAATCAGATTCTGGCATTCTCCCTGAAATTTCAAAAGGGGAAAAACTAAAGGCCAAACAGGATCCTAAAGAAGAGGAACATTGGACAAGTCCACCTCCAAGATTCAATGAAGCTTCGCTCGTTAAAACTCTCGAAGAAAAAGGAATAGGAAGACCATCTACCTACGCTTCAATTATATCAAATATTCAAGATAGAGGTTATGTCGAAAAAACGGAGAATAGATTTCTTCCAACAGAACTCGGAATAGTAGTCTGTAAAATGCTTGTTGAAAGCTTTCCTGAAGTCATGGATGTCGCTTTTACTGCAAGAGTTGAAGAGCTCCTTGATAAGATTGAGGATGGGACTATCGCCTATAAAAAAGTTCTTAGAGAATTTTGGAAAGATTTTGAGATCACATTAGAAAAAGCTAAAGAGGAAATGAAAAACCTCAAAAAAACATTAATCCCTACCGGAGTCAAATGCGTAAAGTGTGTGGATGGAGAATATCATATACGCTGGGGAAGAAACGGGCAATTCCTGGCCTGCTCTAATTATCCCGATTGTACCTCAACTCAAGATTTCAAAAAACAACTTGATGGAAAAATTACAATCATTCCTAAGGAATATTTTAGAGATCCATGTCCTACATGTGGCAATAAATTAGAAGTTAAAACTGGAAAATTTGGACGATTTGTACGATGTGAGGATTATCCTAAATGCGATACAACACTACCATACACAATTAATGTTACTTGCCCGGAATGTAATAAAGGCAAATTTGCTGAAAAGAAAAGCCGTTATGGAAAAATCTTTTACGGTTGTACAAACTATCCCAATTGCGAAAATGCATTATGGAGTGCCCCAAGACTTTATGACTGTGAAGGTTGTGGTTACCCTTTAATGGTCGATAGAATTACAAAACGTTGGGGACACCAATTACAATGTCCAAAATGCAAACATAGTGTTGATATAGAAGACACGCCATTTAAAGATGAAGATCAAGGTGCCCAATGAGTGAATTATCTTGGAAAGAGACCCTAAGCGGAGGTCCGGCTCCACAGAATAAAAAAGAATTTTTTATTCTTATGGCCAAAGGACTCTGTATGGGGGCCGCTGATCTTATCCCAGGTGTTTCAGGTGGGACAGTTGCCTTTATCACTGGAATCTATACTAATCTAGTAAATGCCATCACATCAATAAATAAAGAGGTTATAACAAAACTTCTGAAATTTCAGATAAAAGATGCCCTATCTCAAATACATTTAGGCTTTCTCATACCCTTAATGGCCGGAATCTTTTGTTCAATCGTTGGACTAGCTAGAATTATGCATTACCTCATGCGCGAACAAGCGATCCCAACTTGGGGAATGTTTTTTGGCCTCATTTTGGCCTCAATCATTATCGTAGGCAGACATGGTGAAATTTGGAGAGATTTCAAAAGAATTGTTTGGTTGGTATTTGGAGTCTTGTCTGCTCATTTTATCGTTAACCTCATTCCTGTACAAACCCCTGAAGAAATGTGGTTCATTTTCTTATGTGGAATAATCGCCATAATGGCCATGATCTTACCTGGGATTTCAGGTTCTTTTCTTCTTCTTATTTTAGGAAAATATGAATTTGTAACTGGTGCTGTAAAAAACCCATTCATACTAGAAAATATAAAAATCATTATTGTTTTTGCATGTGGGGCATTCATAGGACTAACTTCCTTTTCTAGAGTTTTAAGTTATTTTCTCACAAAGTATGAAAAGATAACCATGGCATACTTAACTGGAATAATGATAGGGGCGTTACAAAAAGTATGGCCATGGCGTCAGATTGTTGATTCTACAGTGATTAGAGGTAAAACTTATATCCTAAAAGAAATAAATATACTGCCCAATAACTTTGATTCAATTGATATTTCAGCGTTTGTTTTGATGTTAGTTGGAATTATATTTGTTCTTTTTTTAGATAGTATGACTCGAAAAAAAGATTCAATGACTCATTCATCATAATTTTTGTCTTTTTTTATTCTAAGGAATCAGATTGAAAGACTAAAAAGATGATTGAAAATACACGGATTTAGTATGAATATTTTCACAATATTTCTCATATTATCTTTTAAGACTTTTGCAAATTTACCAAGCTCAATTCAGGAAATGCAAATTGTAGAAAGTTGTCAGTCTACTTACAATGAAGCAGAAGAAAGATACGAGAAAAAAAAATATCTAAGGCCTTTAGAGGGTGTCGAAGAGTTTTTAGAATTTCTGGATAAAGCATGTAACATCATTGTAAAAAAAGAAAAAAATCTAAGGAGTTATCTCTATATGGATGCTCTCAGAGATCTTGTTTATAGCTGCCAATACAGTACAGAGATGCAAAAATTTGAAAGATGTAAGGGGCCTAAAATTGAACTACTCGTTCAAAGTAATTTTGTTGGTATTGTCGAAAGGGAGACATACTTTTTTGGGCATATTTGGAAAGTAAAAAAAGAAACAGAAACGAAAAAAATTGGTAACTTGAATCTTGTCATGGCATATGACTATGGGAAAAAGATCTATGATTATCTTCTAACAGAAATAGATCCGCATTATTATGGGTGGATACAATTTCAAAGAAGATTTTTAGATGAGTATAAAATTAGAATTCAAAATGGATATATAGGCCCACATTTTAAAAAACAATATGAATATTTATATGAGTTTGAGAAGGTCATTTATGATCTTGTTCCAGAATCGTATGAACGATTAGTTAAAAGAGATCAAGTTTATGAGCTTTTTTTTAGGGAACGAATTGAAGGAGTTAATGAATTTGGAGCATTTATTAATCTTTTTTCTAATAAATTAATTCATCCATTTGATTTATTAGTGAAATTCATTGTAAGAGAAGACCTTGCAACCACAACTCCACGTTATTTAGGTAGAACCAAACTTGAATATATGAAATCATTAAAAAAGTTTGTAGGACTAAATGAATTGCCAGTCAAAGAATAACGAAGTATATTCGGTCTACATTTTTAAACGGGGTGTTAGCTCAGCTGGATAGAGTAGCAGGCTTCGAACCTGTTGGTCGGGGGTTCGAATCCCTCACACCCCGCCATAATTTGGATTTTTATATCTTACCAGGGAGACCCTTTCCCTTGAATTTTGATTCTTCCCGATCGATGGTGGGTAAACCATCCAAAGCCCTTCAACCACAGACACTTAAGAGACGTAACCGATAGTTATTTGGTTTCTTATATCCGTAAGCTCTTCTTCTTACAAGGGAAGCTTTGTTATTAAAGCCCTCTAACCTCGCATTTGTTAGGGCGTGTCCTCATTTCCCAAGTCTGATCCAAATCAAAGAAAAAACGATCCTCAGAACTGCCTTATAATTTCTTGCTAACTTATCAAATCTAGTTGCGACCCCCCTATAATGCTTGACTCTGGCGAAGAGGTTTTCTACTAAGTGACGGCCTTTGTAGATGTGAGAATCAAATTCAGAGTTTTCCTTTTTACTATTTGATCTCCTGGGAATGATCGGAATTTTTCCCTTCTCTTTTGTAAATTTTAATTGAATAATCCCCAAAAATTACCACTTTCTTCGCAACCCATATCAATTAACTTTTTAGCAATTTTGCTGTAGTGGACCTCACCCCCAGTGATTTCAAAATCAATCGGGTTTCCACACGCGTCGGCGGCGGCATGTACCTTTGTTGTAAGTCCCCCTCTAGATCGACCGATGGAGCGCTCTTCTCCAACCCGAGCTCCACTCGCATGCTGGTGAGCTGTAACATAACTTCCGTCTCCGTATATTTCTTCTTCGTCAATTTCTCCTCGTACAGCAAAAAAAAATCGTCCCAAAGTCCATTCTTGGCCCAACGGTTAAACCGATTAAAAATTGTTTGCCAAGGACCAAATTCTGGAGGGATATCTCTCCATGGTGACCCTACTCGGATCTTCCAAATGATACCTTCTATGATATCTCGAGTATTGGAAGTTATGTAGCATCCCTTATTCTTAAGAGTCCATTTCACTTCTTCCCAATGTAAGTCAGTAAGAGCACGTCTTGCCATAATGATTTCTCCTTATAAAATAAAGAAGAAATAATCATCTAAATTTTTCAAAAGGCCTAGTCGCAGGGCCGTAAGTGATTGAAACTAAGTCGTCAAAATGAAATGAGGACACGCCCTAGTATTTGTCCGGAAAAAAATGGATCATTTGCGATTAATCTATACATCTCAATTGAATATGACAAATCACTTATTAAGTTAAGTTTAAAAATAGTATTTGTATTTATTTACAGCAGTAAAAAAAATGTTTTCTATTTACAAATGAGCGACAATGTGTCTCATCGCTACATCTGTTGTTCAAATATGAAAATTTCTACATGTACTGCGATCTTGAAAAAAAATAATTAATGTCCTTTTTTTGGCAAGTAACGAAGTTATAATTCACTTTATACTTAAAACGGAATATTTTATGTTAAATCATAAGAATGGTTTATATTTACAAGCTTTCATTTTATGTTGTCCTGGAATTCTTGCTGTCGCTTTTTTTTTCCAACATTTCTCAAAAAATTTGATAATGGCACTTCCCTTTTGGGGACATCGTTCTTTTATGTTTGGCTTGGTATGATTGTGGGAGTTTTTTTACTAATTTTATTAAATCAGAAAAAACCTCATGTGGTTTCTGGAATGTGCGAGTTTCTCTGATTTATTGTATCCTTAATAATCCTATTAACATATAAAAAGCAATCAACTTATATTTTTATATCTCTTATCTTTTTTCGATGCTGTAATATCACTTATTGGGTCTATATTGTTTTTCAAGTTGGATGCAATTTCTCCAAATGTAAAATCTGTGCCAGTCAAATTGTTTCAAAATCACTTTAAGGAAAAGAGACTGTTCACTCTTTTGCTTGCAGATATGTTATTGGCATTCTCTTTAAGTGGTACGAACTATCTCTTAGTTGAATATGGTGAAAACTATTTCTCTAAGTTTGGAAGTTATGGAACTACATTGTTGATATATGCTGGATTCTACTTTTTGGGAGGTCAAGTTATGACTGCTAATTATGCATTGATCAAGAGATTTAATTTTCAAATAATGAAATACTCCTCATTTGGTATTGTAATTGGTTTTCTATTATTTCTTTTTTCAAAGTCTACCATCATTCTTGTCGTTGGATTCGCATTAATTTTTATTTCTTATCCAATCGCTCTTTTGTCTTTTGAAAAAAGCTGGTTTAATTTACTTGATAAAGAAAGCGCTAGCGCTGTTTATGCTCATCGTTATTTGATAATTTCTCTAATTTGGGCAATTGGTGAAATCTTCTTCTCCTCTTTTGTAAATAGCGATAATCAAGTACGCCTGCTTTTAGATTCTTCTTTCTTATTGTCAACAGAAGCAATTTCTCTTTTTCTTGATTTGACAGGTTTTTTATTGGATTCTGTGCCTTCTTTTTTTATTCTGTTCTGGAGCAAACCCATTATATTCAGGATTATAACCAGCTGATTCACTTCCAGAACTCCCTCCTGGATTAGTCAATGGTTTAAGGTCAGTAGGTTAATTTATTTGTGGTCATTTTTTGTCACTCTAAAGACTGATGGACTAGTTAAAGTCCTGGCTGCACAAGATAGTGTAAAATTAAAAATCTATGCAATATTCAGTTCATTGAAATATACTTAGACTAAATAAAATAGGAATAAGATCATTATTAAGTTCAGATAACCAACTGATAGTTAATCATTTACAAATTTCAAGTATGAAAAATTCGCAATATTCTCTCGATTGGACACTTAAATATGATATTAACGTTAAAAATATTCTAACTGGAGTGTAGAGTGAGTAGCGGAAGACCTATGGGTTTCTATATAGTTTATGAGGTTCAACCAGGAGATACTCTTTCTCAGATAATCTTAGATCATTTTGAATATGTTAAAAGTCCATATAGGCCGGACATTAGTTGGAATGGGCTGCAAGAATTCATTAACATTATTATGCACAATAATCCAGAAATCACAGATCCAAACAGAATTAACCCTTGGCAAATAATAGACCTAGCACCTTATAAGAAAAAGCATTACGAGATCTACAGTCGCGTTGATCGTATACTGATGCGGCAGTCATTCAATCAATCGACTCAAGATGAACGAAATACAATAAATCGCAATCAAGCATTATTTCAGTTTTTGGCAAATAACACTGGAGAAGTAGTAGATAGCGAATTTTATAGAACTGGTATCTTAGCAGGCACGGGGGAATTAGCAGATCAATCAATGCAAGGTCTTGGAAAGATGGTTAATAGTATAAAGAACCATGATTTTAGAAGATGGAGTAAGAAAGCACCAAAAAATTTGAGAATCAAGCAAGCATTAAAGACTGCTCCAGTTAAAGCAGAATTAAATGCAATGACTAGATTTATTAAAGGGAGGATAACGGGAGCAAATTGGCAAGATTACATTAATCCACTTTCAAAATCGTTCATTATACCGGATACGCTTAGTCGAAAAGAAGCATCAGCGTGGGTGCAAAGAGCTCTGAAGGACGTCAAGAAATTAAAGTACGTCAAAGGAGTTGTGGGCTCTCAATGGTTGGATATAGGTTTAGGCATTATTGATGTTTATACGGATAACGATGGGAATTATACTAAAGCTATAGTTAGAGAGATAGGTGGATTCCTGGCCGAAAAAGCCGTTTCGAGACTTTCTATAAAAGTCGCTTGCAGTTTAATTGTAGGCACGGCCACCTTTACAATGGGAATGATTGCATGCAATGTCGTAGTTGAAATTGCTGCTGCTGGTTTATCAAATTGGCTTGGAGAAACTAGTGGTAAGATTTTATATGACTCTGCAGAGGAAGGAGGGAAGCTACTCTATAAAGAAGGTGAAAATCTTGTAAGAGGTAATAAAGGGAATATGTTTTGACGGCAGAGAATATATCATTAATTATTTTTGGTGTAGGCGTATTGTATGTTTTTTCAATACCACTAATTAATAAATTTTATCTGGACAAAAAGTATCCTAAAATTAAAAGAAATGTCATATATGATTTGCCGAATGTGCCTCACTCTGACGACAGGTCCTTTCATCGTTTTTGTGCTTATATAACGGTTTTCCTTCTGCACGATAAAAATAAACAAAGGTATAAGAATCTACTCGCTCAATATTTTAAACCAGAAATAAACGTGAGCAAACTTGCAAAATTTGGTACTTGGGAACGTGTGTTCGGAATTATTAACCTTTCAATTGGAATTATTATCATTGTTGATATGATAATTGCTTATATTTTAACCAACGGTTGGCCTATTAACCTTTTCTATGGAATCGAAAGAAAAATGAGCTTGCAACAGCAAAAAAGCTTTGGTGCACTTTTTATATTCATTGCATTCTTTTTGATCCGTTGGGTATACAAGTTCATCAAAAAGCTCTTCAGTAAATGATTTTTTGAGTTTATACCTATAACTGCTACTGCCGGAAGTTATAGTGGATCATTACTTGGAGGCAAGTTGTACGATAAAATAGAAGGAGTTCTAAGTTGAATGCAGCAGATATTTCTCTAAAAATTTTTGGGTTAATAATAATATATTTTGCTTTAGTTGTACCATTGCTTACATGGTTTTATTTAGATAAAAAATACCCGAAGATTAAAGATAACTTTATATATAATACGACAGGAGGGTTTTTTACTAAATTTAAAGTAAATCACAGATTCTTTGGATATATAACACTATTCGTATTTAACGATTTTAGCAAAAAAAATAACAGAAATAGGCTTTCGCATTATTTTGAGACAAATACAGATATTTCAGATTTGGTGAAAATTGGTAAAAATGAAAAATACTTTGGCATATTTCACATATTTTTAATTTTTATATTCTTGGTTGATTTAGCAATTTTTTACATTTTATCAAAAGGATGGCCTATAAATTATCTCTACGGTATTGAAAGAGGTCCAACAACATTGCAAATGTATCGTTTTTCTGGTCTTGCGGTTACCTTATTTGGTGCGACTATATACTATTCATATAAATTTATAAAAAAGAGAAAGGGCAGAAAGTAAATTTTCTAAGGTTTGTACACACATCTAAAGCCATCATCTGCGGCAGAATATGTTGATAGAGAGTTCGTTGATAGTCCGTAAACACCAGATTTATCTACCCAAGAATAAGTCTCAACTCTAAAAGCTCCAACGTCTGAATCCGCTTTGCCATTGTCCCTTAGTACAATTAGAAAACTTGCTTAATTGTACACAGTAGATATTCTCATCGTAGTTTAACTGTGTCATGATCATTGAAAATTTTAAGATTGTCTTTTTTCTTAATCCATTGCAAGATTTGGAGGAGAGTAACTTTAAGCGTTATATGTTAAAAAAAGACCAGATATTATTTCATAAGATTCATTTCCACACAAAAAGAGAAATGTTAAGCCGCAGCGTATTTCACTTTATATTATGAGTCTGCTATACTTTCTAACTTTGTAATACAGGAAATTTAAAATGACTTTCAATTTAAAACAGATCCATGTTACTCAATATATTATTGTTTCGATCGTTCTAGCAATTTTAGTTTTTGTATTTCATGAATCCACTTTAGATCGCCTACTCATATCTCCATTTTATTCTAAAATTCCACCTCATTGGCCATGGAGAAATTCTTTTGTTACAGAAAAAATTATCCATAAGGGTGGAGTTAAATTTATTATTTTATTTACAGTTTCATTACTTGGAATATGTTTTTTGAATGGAAAAATAAAAAAAAACAAACTCCATCAATTTTTTATCTGTTTCTCTATTTTAGCATCAGCACTTTCGATTGAAGTCATTTACCTACTAAAAAAATCAAATCCAATACAATGTCCATGGAATTTAGATTTTTTTTCAGGCAAGGATCGTTTTGTTTCTCTCTATCAGTTTTTTGATACAAATCTTTCTTTTCCTAAATGTTTTCCAGCAGGGCATTCATCTGCGGCCTACGCTTGGATATCATTCTATTTTGCTTCTCAACTTATTACTGGAAAGAAAAATTATAAATGGCTTTTACCTGGTCTTATCTTGGGTTTTGTATATGGATTTGATCAACAAATTAGAGGGGCCCATTTCTTTTCTCATGATATCGCAACATTATTTTTGTGTTGGATTATCACCGGAGGAATGGCAATAATGGCCAAAATTATTTGCGATTGGTATATGATTAAAAAAGAACTTAAAAACGGCCCGAGGTTGTAATATGTTTATAAATTCTATAAAGAAACATATAAATAATATCTTAAATATCGAAATGACTTCTACTCGATTAATATTTATTGCTTCTGTTCTTATTGGATTAATTTATAATTTGAAGTTTTATGAAAAAGTTATCGATATTTATCCAATTTCATGGAAATATTCATTTTTCTTATTATCCGTAATGATCGTTTTAATAGCTACTTCAAATATTGTTCTTAATTTAATTAGTTTTAGGAAAGCAACAAAAATCATTCTGATTATTAATTTTTTAATAGCTTCTATCATCTGCTACGTTACTTCAAATTATGGAATTGTCATAGATGATACAATGATACTAAATGTGCTCAGTACAAATATTAAAGAGGCACTTGATTTATTTAATCTCAAATTTTTATTCTATTTTTTTTTTCTAGGTTTAATACCTTCATATGTTATTTCTAAGATTAAATTGAAAAAGATATCAATTGGGAAGGAAGTGACGCTTAAAGCAATTAGTGTTGTATTTTCTATTGTTATTGCTTTGGCCATGATTGCTACAACAAGTAAAACTTTTGCTTCATTCTTCAGACAACACAAACCATTGCGTTCCTATGTCAATCCAACTTTTTCATATTACTCAGTGTATAAATACTCAAAAAAAAATGTATTCAAAAAAAATCATGTATTTGTTGAAATAGGAAGAGATGCTAAGGTTTTACAAAAGGATAATAAACGTAATCTGGCCATCTTAATTATCGGAGAAACTGCACGTGGGGATCACTTTTCATTGAATGGTTATGAGAGAAAAACAAATCCACTTTTAGAACAAGAGAAAAATATAGTAAGTTTTGATGATCATTCGAGCTGTGGAACGTCAACGGCCATATCAGTACCTTGTATGTTTTCATATTTACAGCGATCAGAATTTTCATACGCAAAAGCAAATTCCCAAGATAATCTCCTCGATATTCTAAAACACACAGGTGAAATTAGTGTTCTTTGGCGAGATAATAATTCTGATTCAAAGGGAGTCGCAGCGAGAATCGATTACCAAGATTTTAAAAGTCCTAAATTAAATAAAGTATGTGACATTGAATGCAGAGATGTCGGAATGTTAGGAGGATTACAAGAATACATCGATGAGCAAAAATCAAAAAATATTTTTATTGTCCTCCATCAAATGGGAAGTCACGGGCCAGCTTATTATAAAAGGTATCCTAAGAAATTCGAGAAATTTTTACCAACATGTCAAAGTGATCAACTTGAAAACTGTACCGTAGAAGAAATAACTAATACCTATGATAATACGATCTTTTATACTGATTATTTTCTTTCAGAAATTATTAAACTTTTAAAACAAAATTCAGAAAAATTTAAAACTGCAATGATTTACAATAGTGATCATGGCGAATCTTTAGGTGAAAATGGTGTTTACCTACATGGAATGCCCTATCATTTCGCACCAGAAGCTCAAAAGAATTCTGCATTGATAGTATGGATGGGAGAAAGTAATAAAGATGATAGTAATCTTGAAAATCTTAGAAAACGATCAAAAACTACCGTCTCTCATGATAATCTTTTTCATTCAGTATTAGGTTTGATGGAAGTCCAAACGAGTATATACAATTCTCAAATGGATATTTTTTCATCAGATTTTGAAACAAATCTTTGAATGAGAAGATAATATTTATATTAATATGGGTATGCAAAAAAGCTTAAATGATAATAGTGTTAAACTTTTTATAAAGATTCAATATATTTCAAAAATTCTTGACGATATTTATTATTTTCTACAAAAAAGACACCAATATGAGATTTTTGTCCAAAACTCCACATGTTTTTTGGTGATATCAATTCCTCGTAAACAGCTTCACCCTCAGAGTAATCAACTATAAAATCACCCTTGGAATGAATAACTAATTTCGGCATCTTAAATTCTGAAATATAACCTTGCGGAGATGTTTCCCCTGAAGCAACGAGATATCCTAAAGGAGAAAATAGAAAAGTTATCCAACTTTTCTGTAAAACTTTCATGGCCATTCTTCTATATGAACTAAAGGTGGAGTCAAGTACAAGCAGATGAATCTTATCTTTAGTAGGATAAAATCTTAAAGCATCAAGTAAAACTGCACCACCAAGACTTTGCCCAACAACGATAAGCTTTTGGTAATTTCCTTTCTCAAATTCATTTTCAACATATTTTAAAAATGTAAGTGCATCTTCACGTAGACCTAAAGGAGAGGGAGAACCTTCGTTTTTTCCGTATCCTCGATAATCAAACGTTATTAAATCATAATTGTAATCTGTAATCCATAGAAGCGATAACATATGTGAAGACATATTTTCGGCATTTCCATGAAATTGGACGATGAGGTTTTTCTTCTGATCGTTTTTTCCATAAATTGTCCATGATGATAACTGCACTCCTGTTGGAGTTGAAATAATATTTTCTTTAAAGTCTTTATTAAATTGTTTAGGAGTTGCAAATATATTCTTAGATGGGTGGTAGTAAAAGGAACTACAACTACATAAGAGTAGTGTGCATAAAACTATTTTCCACATTTAAGGCCAATACCCTCATATTTATAACCATAGTCACCTACTTTATAATGATTGAGGATGACTACGCTATCTCCACCAGCATCTCTTACTGCTTTTAAAAGATACAGCTTTGCAAAATTTTCTCCTGTTTCCAAAACATTATCAATACCCAAATATTGACCAAGTTTTTTGCAATTACTTACTTCGCTGTCTTTTTTTATTGAAACACTTGTTTCAATTTTTTTTGCATATTCTGGAGATCGGTGAAACAATCCAACGTTCTTCATATTTGTGTTAGTTGCATGTTTAAGGTTTGCACACGAACTTAATACCAAAAGTATTAATAAGTTTTTCATCATAGACTCCCTAATGAAAAAATGAAATTCCCAAAGAATGAGAGGATCTTGATTCTTTGAATTCATTTTGAAGGACTATATCAATGTTTTTTAATATGTGAAAAGAACTTTCATGGGAGATGTCAAAATCAGTTTTATCTTGAGTAAAATAATAATCAATTTTTGATGACAATTTAGTAGTTGCAAATGATCCCCACCAGTGAAAAAGATTAATTTCAGGGCCAATACCAACTGAGATACTATTTTTTATATATTGAGAACTATAGGTGAGGTCAGTATTAATGAGCAAACTTAATGTTGAATGAGTACCAATTTGATGGGTTGATCCCCAAGACATTGTAAAATTAGGAACTGTGCAAAGATAACAAAGTAAGTCATTAGCTTTTTTAAACCCAAAATTTAGAAATAATGTTGGTAGCTTTTGAAATTCACTCCAAGGATGAAGATTTTGGATTTGGACAATTTTTAAACGATGAAGTCTTAACTTTTCAAGCTCATGGTAATAACGTATTTGGGTGTTTAAAAACTCTATGGAAGATGTTTTTGGTTGTCCCTCAAAGGGATCTAAGATTTCATGCATTGCAAATCGATATTCTATTTGAGTGGAATTTTTCTCAATGGAGTGATAGTTGTGTATAAATCTAGCTCTTGCACTTCCATGGCCCTTGTGAGGTTGTTCATCGAGTGGAATGTCAGTTGTTTTTAAAATTCCAGGATTGTTGACTTTACTACGTTTTTCCAAAACTCTCATTTTCCAATCATAGTGATGCCCTTTTTCAGTAAGAATTTCATTTGAAAATTTAAGGTCAATATAATTAATTAAAGTATCAAGGATATAACTTTGAGATTTTTCATTTTTAAATTCATTAAATATAAGATCCTCATTTTGTGAATCAATGACTTTATGAAGCGTTTCTTTTTCAATATCACTCAGTTGTTGAGCAAAAAAATTAGTTTTTTTCCTTATGCTTGGACGATAGTGAACTTTTTTAACTAAATGAGGAACATTATAGACGATATGTATTGTATCCACAGGGATAACATAGATTGGCAATTTATTAATAAGTTCTAAATCTTCTTTGGCCGCTTCAAGAATTGTAAGTAAGTAATATGCACAGTTCTCATCAAAATAATAGTAGTCAAACACAGTTTGACCCAACTCCCAAATATGATCAACGACTGTCGCAATCTCCTTTTTACTTAAATTCAATTCATAGGACCACAAGTCTCTAGATTCATGATCATTGTATTCACGAATTTTATAAAAATAAGGAAGTGAAACAAGAGAACCTTGAAATCCACCCATCGTTCCAAGAAGTGAGTAGAGAATAGGATTATCAGTAGTCATGTTTGCGCCATAACTTATGGCCGTATCGAGTAACTCACTGTATTTCCCATCAGTGAGATTTTCGGATTTTGAAAGACGAAAAAGTGTATGACCAAATGTTGAAGCAGGTGATTCTAAATAATAAGAAGAAAAAACTAGGTGTAATTTTTGTGAGTTATGTCTTTTCAAATAATTTTGATATTCTTGACATTTTTCAAAACCCAAAAGATCAATTGGTAGATTTGTCTGTTCTTTAAGCCATTTAAATCTGGCCGGAAATTTACAAAGTGGATGATCCTTGCTGATATTTAGATTTCCTAGGGAATCTATGAGTGCAAGCAATTCATTTTTGGGTTGTGTTTTGCCATTTTTATGGACGAAAAAACCTGGCCCATCCGCTTCACTTTCAACTCCAGAAAGAATATTTCTCCGATAATGTAAAAGTCGATGCCATCGTTTTGACTCCCATAGTTTTTTTGAAATGGCAGTTTTTTTTACATCAGACAATGCATCAAACGCAAAAATATTTTTTTCAATAAATAATAAAAATATAAAAAGGGGAACAAGCGTTCCCCATCTCATCAATTTTCTATTTGAAATATTAAGCTCCGCAAGAAGATCTTAGGACTTCAATTTTGCTTTGAATTTCAGCAGAGTTATTTGTGCTGAAAATTGAAGAATAATTAGTTTTTAAAGCAGAATAGAAAGACTCAGTAGATCCACATTTATAGAGTTGTGCCAAAGAAGTTAGTGTTTCACCATGACCTTTAGCAATATCATTTTTAAGAGCAGGTCTATTCGTTTCGATGAAATAAGAAACGTCGCCTTCTCCTTCAACGCAGTTTGATGTACCACTTGTAATTCCAAAAGTTTGAGTTCCAAAAGTTCCATTTGTTGTCGCAGCTGCAATTTGAATAAAACCTTTTTGATCACCGAAAACGACTGAACCAAGTCCACATCCGGCCATACCGTAAGACTGTGCGAATGCAGCAATAGAACCCATAGAAAGAATCATAGATAATACGATTTTCTTTAACATAATATTCTCCTTAGAATAGTTATTGGAGAAACTAGTTTAACAAAGCCAAATAGTATGGGATCTTAATCAAAAAAGTTGATTTTAGGGAAACCAATAATTGACTCAGCATACTCGTCAATATTTTCAGGTCTTAAGTTGTCCAGGTCCATCTCAGGTTTTAAAAACAAAAAGAATAATGCATCTTCTTCCCATTCCTTATAATCTTTATCAGGAATTTGATCCCTTATTTCTTCAAAAAAATCTGAATGTTTCAATCTTAATTTGGGCATCTCAATAGACCCTATTCTACATGGGCCTTCTTTTCTCTTATACGATTTAAACTTCATTGTTATCCTCTCTTTATACTTAATTTTTCAAAGGATTGAACTATGAGTTTACGACGTATTCACCGTTACTGCATCCCTGGTTTTGACGTGACAGACACTAAAGAGTGGTTAGATAAAGGCTTTATTGAGATATTTATCAAAGATGGACGTGAAGTTAAACAGTGTTCCAGGTGTTGTCATGAGCTTGATGCAGCCAAAGTTAGCGAGCATAAAGTCAAAGTTCGCACAATGGATATTCATGGTTTTAAGGGATACTACATCTTTAAAAGAACTAAGCATCGATGCGGTAATTGTAAAAAAATTAGAACTTCTAAAATTGACTGGATCTCTGAGGAGACTCCGCACGTAACCGAGGAATATGCTTGGTGGTTAGGACGTCTTTGTGAGATTACTCCAGTCTCTCGGGCCGCTGAGTTCACTGGCAATGATCCTATGAGTATGTGGCGGTTTGATTTTAAAAGAATGAAGCGGATGTTTCAACACTACAAGATCCCAAAGGTCAGGAGGATTTGTGTAGACGAAGTCTATGCCAGAAAGAAAAAGTATCATGCCAAAGAGTCCAGGGATAAACGCTTTTTCACGATAATCTGTGACTTGGACACTAGGAGGGTTATTTGGGTGTCTGAAAGCCGCTCTAAAGAAGCACTTAATGAGTTTTTTCATGTCATGGGAAAAGAGCGCTGTGAAGAGATTGAAGTTGTAGCGGCAGATCAGTTTGATGGATATAAACTTAGCGTGAAAGAGAACTGTCCCAACGCTATTTTTGTATGGGATCGTTTTCATATCATGCAGACGTTTCAAAACTATATTAATAGTGAGAGACAGTGGTTAAATGAGCACATGTGCAAAGGAGAACAAAAGAGACTGACTCGTGGCAAATTTAAACAGTTATTCACTAAAAAATCTGATCGAAGAACAAAAGCTGAGAACCGGCATATTCGGGAAGTCATGAGAGATAATGAATATTTTGTTTACCTAGAACTCATTAAAGAAGGTATGCACCAGATATTTGAATCTGCTTCAGCTCCGGAAGCAAGAGCAAAGTTTGAAGAGATGGGGGAATGGATAAATCAAGCAGGGATCTTCTATGAACTAAAAAAATGGTGGAAAACGTTTGATGATGGATGGGATACATTCAGAAACTACTTCAAATACCCTGTTACCTCATCACTTTCAGAAGGAATAAACAACGTCATCAAAACAATAAAGAAAAGAGCTTATGGTTATAGGAATATGCAGTATTTTAAGCTTAAAATCCTCCAAGTATGCGGATTTTTGAACTCTAAGTGGGTACCAATGAATTTTCAATAACTTCAACTTTTTTGTTAGAGAGGCAATAGTATGACAATATTTTTCCTTTATACTTACGTAGATTTAGAAATTCTCTGCGAAGTTAAAGAGGAGGAGTAAAATTGCAAAAATATGCTTACAAGATTTTTTACGTAGCAATAAATATGTATTTTTTATAGTTTTTATGCCCAAACATTTTATAGATTTCTTTTGGCCACATCTTTTTTTAGATTTTTTCCCTTATATAATCAGATGTTTAAGAATTGATACAGTTTTTGGAACAGTATATATGTACTTTTTTTATACAGAGTTGTGAAAAAAATGCAATGAAGAATATCGCTATTAAATCTTATGCTAGAATGCCTATAAAAAAAATCGGTTAGGTTTATTATGTACTCAAAATTTATAAGTATTTTATCAAGTTTTATTATTCTACTGAATTCTAGTCTGTTATATGGACAGGAATCAGTACAAGACGCAGTTGTTCAAAAAGAAGTGGATGAGAAGCAAGAAGTTCCTCGAGATCCCAACTCCCAATATTTATATTATTCGAATAGACCAATAACGAGACCTTTATTTGTCTCTGAAGATCTAGAAAAAGCAATAGTACTTTTAGAAAAAAATGATTCTGTAAATTTTGGTATTTGTCCTTATTTTGAGGGGAAAGTTTTTACATTAAATTGTAAAGTAATAGGTAAACATTTTGTTCCAAAATCTCAGGATGCACTAGAATATTTCTTAGTAAATTTGGAAATTGAATTTACTAAAGTGTTTGAGAAAAATATTGTTGAAGGAATGGCCAAGGAAATTTCATCGGCAAATATGCAATTATTGTTTCTTTCTCTATTTACTGTTTCATTTGGTGGTTTTTCACTTCTTAGAACTGTTCAGTTGATTGAAGATGATTTATGGAAAGAAAGAAAATTGAGAATAAGTGTATATAAGTATGGTGTAATTGCAGGTTTATTTGCGGTTCCTGTAATTTATTTAATGTTTAAAAAAGGTTCAATTGGAAATGATATTGAAAAATTGCAATATGATTTTTATGAATTAGAAATAAATAACATTCTTGAAAGAATGGATATTAAGAATGTTACCTCAGTAGAACTTTTTAGTGTTGTTATCCAAAGTTTGGAACAATCTATGGATAAAGTTAAAATCAAGAAAAATCCAGTAGATGGATCTGAATATGTTTATCAAGAACAATCAGTGCCAATGTTCTTTAAAAAACTAGGTTTTTTAAGTGATAAGAATAAAGGGGTTTTTGAGCAAATTTTCTCTGATTTTTCAAACAATATGATTACATTTTCTAAATACCTTGAGACTCTTGCGATTTCATACATGGTTTTAGAAGAGCAAATCGATCTTAATGACACGCTCAAAAATATGGAGGCCCCTTTAGAGAAACTAAAAGAAAGAAAAAATCTTTCAGAGAAAGAAAACAAAAAATAAAATTAAATATTTTTATTTAATTCTAGTAGTTTAATATACCCATGAATTGGTTTTTTAAAAAAGTAAATTATTTTAAAACTAATACAGTTCCAAACGTCAATCTCCAGCATGAAAATATAAAAAGACTTATGAAGATCTATTTTAATATTGAACTTTAGAAAAAATAAATCCGAATATTGTTATCAATTTAACATTAATTTTATTCAGGAAAAGTTATGTTACAACCAGAAATGTTATTAATTATGAAATAGATTTTTTATTTCTCCTAATATAACTCCATAAAAGATAGAAATTAATGCAATTAATTTCTATCCCAACCTTTGTTTGCCCTAATAATTCTGAAGGCCTCTTCGTATTTTTCTAACTTTGATTTTCTCTCAGAAGCAGTTAGATTTTTTATGAGTTTATCATGGGCCTTCAACAAATCTTTTTTGGAAGCAAATGTTTCTTTTCCCATGGCATTCATATAATTATAAATATTTCTATTTTCATCAAGAGTCTTGCCTAAGTTTCTAAACTCAGGACTCACTGTCTTAGATAATTCATTAACTTTTGCTTCCTGTCTTGCATTTGTTCCTGATGTTTTTGTAGAGGCCTTTGATTTAGTATTTGCTTTTTTTTCAGTTCTCGTAGGGTCTTTGAAACCTTGGGCCTCTTCTTTAAGTTTTTGTTCTTCTTTTTTTAATTTTCGTTTAGTACTTTTGGATAATTTCTGTGCGTCACCTGAAATGTTTTCATTTAACTTAGATTCTGACAAAACAGAGGTACTCTTATTCATTTCTTTAGTACGAGCAATTTTGTCTTTAATAGACTGTGGAGCAGGTTGGTTTTTCCCGTTAGGTTGAGGAAGCCTTGTGTTAGTTTCAACTAATCGAGGTTGTTTTTCAGGAAGTCTACCTCTGACAACTTTATCAGGATTGAGTTTGAATAGCTCTTTACTCTTTGGAGTATCAGATACTTTTGGTTTTTGCCCAACAAGTTCTGCAGTTTGTTTCGCTGATCGCTGTTGGGCATGTATACCATCGATAACTTCTTCTTGAGTTGGAAGTTTTCGAGGATCTCCTTTAATTGTACCATCTTTAACTTTTGAAGACACACTAGAGGTACTTTTATTCATTTCTTTTACACGAGTAATTTTATCTTTGATAGACTGTGGTGCAGGTTGGTTTTTCCCGTTAGGTTGAGGAAGTCTTGTGTTAGTTTCAACTAAGCGAGGTTGTTTTTCAGGAAGTCTACCTCTGACAACTTTATCAGGATTGAGTTTGAATAATTCTTTACTCTCAGGAGTATCAGCTACTTTGGGTTTTTGACTAACAAGATCTGCAATTTGCTTTGCTGATTGTTGTTGCGCATGTATACCATCAATAACTTTTTCTTGTGTTGCTAATTTTTGAAATTCACCCTCAATTGTTTCACCTTGACGCTCTGGTATTTTAATATTTTGTTTTGTACCTTCGGCCGGTATGTATTTGCCAGATAATGTTTCACTTTCAAGTTTAGGTGAGGCACTTGAGTGACTACTTGTAGTCGTAGATACTTCACCTTTCAAACTTGTAGGTTGTTTATTATTATATGTATTAGCATAAAATTTCGCTTGTTGTTCTCTTTGATAGATTCCATCAATAAGTTGTTCTTGAGAAATATTTTGTGGGCCTGAAGCAACCGTAGGATTTTTAGAAGTACCTTTTGCAATTGCCAGTTGGAGTTTATTAAATCCTTTTTTGGTTATCTTTGCGAACTGAGGTGCAAGCCAAGGAACAGCGACAAATGCTGCAGCAGTAAGTGCTTCAGACTTACAAGTATTTGCACTTGAATAAGATAAAATTTTATTTTTCATTTCACTACAGCTTAGAGAATTAGATAATGCTCCGTTGCTATCAGTAAATGAATTACAAACTTTACTTACTTTGTTCCATTCATGAATAGTGAAGGCGGTTGTTGTCCCTAAGAAAGTGGCCTGTTTTGCCAAAACTAAATTTTTTGCACTATTCATTAATGTTGAGGCCGTTCTTGCTGCCGAAGCTCCAACAGAGGTACTGGCCACTACACCACCACCAAACCCAGTTGTTCCCAAAGTTACTAAAGTCGCAGCAAAACTCAGTCCTGCATCATTTAGTACAGTATCAGCTTCATCTTGATTTTGAATATGATTTTTAACACATGAAAAATATTGTTCACCTTTTTTATACTGTTCACTCGCCTTTGGAAGTGTGGGGAAACTAAACTCTGGTGTTTTAGCGATTACTTCATTGTAGTCATCACATCCATTGATATCACTGGTGATACATTTTAGAGCTTTGTTGTAGTCATTTAAATTTTGAATTACTTTTTTTCGATCGATTTTAAATTGTGAAATCAAAGCGTTTTTAATTTTTCCTGTTTGTGGATTTCCATCTCTGTCAAAAAAACTATCTTCATCTCCATTAAAATTCTCACCCTTAAGCCATGGGTTACTTTGACGATATGATTCAATTATTTGATTCAACTCATCTCTTTTCTCCAAACCTTCTTTCGAAAGCCAGTCACCAGTGGATTTCTTTTTTTCAATTTCAGAAATTGCTTTTAGGGCCACTATAGTATTTTCAACTTTATCATCGATCAGAGATTGGTCTGTTTGCGAAGAACAAGCATTTAAACTCTCACATTTTTCAATGAGATTTGTACTCACAAGAGATTTACAATCAATTTGAGCTGGTTTCTCTCCAACAACTCCCAAAGTCATATTCATGTGTGCAAGTGTCTCTTGAAGTAGAAGATGCCCATTTCTGAGTCGATTATTATCATTTTCAATTTTAAAAGCAGTATAAGTGTCAGAGACATTCATTTCTCCAACACCTTTCTCAACCGCTTCTTTTATTTGATAGCAACGAGAAGGTACATGAGATAGAGATACATGATCAGTGTTATCTGAAGCTTGTGTGAAATCTTTATCTAATTCAATTAATGAAGCTTTTACTTTGGAAAGCTCTTGCGCTTGATAAGAGCATAGTTTTCTTGCAGTAGAACGATTTGTACCATCAAAATAATCTGAGAGTAAATCTAAACTACCTCTGACAATTCCACCAATACTGTAGGGCCTCTCTGAAATATTTTGAATTGTTTCCGGACAAGAATTTCCAACAAACTGTATTTGAGTGTGACAGGTAATTTGATCATCACTTCCTGAACCACCTGGGCCAGGTATAATACCACCAGTATCATTTGTATTATCTACAACATCAATAACCTCAGGAATAATTGCATCATCTCCAGAAGGAGTTTCATTTGAGTTATATTTTGCAAGTATTGTTTTCAAAGTTTCACAAGCATCATAGCTTGGATTATCAGAGCAAAACTCATTAACTTCAGACTGCAAAGTTTGAAAGTCCATTGATTGAAGATTATTTCTTAAACTTTCATCTGTTATATTTCTATTTTCGTAACATTTTTTTGTAATCCATGCGTAATTCTGATTCCTATTTGAATCAACACAAACATTTTCACCGAAAAATGATTCACGACATTTGAATTTCCCATTTGAACAACTTGTACCTTTTGGTCTTGAGCATAACCCACCATTCACCTCTGATCTATAACCACCTATAAAACACCACATACCGATGAGATCAGCATGAGCTTCAGGTGCAAGAGTATTCATTAGAAATTTAGGAAAATTAAACGACCCTTTGAAACTATTTTTTTTGTTGAAGAGATCTTGATTTCTTCTTTCATAACTCAAAAAGAAACGAGCGTACTGTTGATGCAATGATTTTAATTGCACATATGGCATTGTTGCGATTTGCTTTTGCGAATATATTGGCAAAAACTGGTTTTTCTTCTCACTTCCAAAAGCAATTGAGAGTGTTGCGCTCACAATTAAACCGCATAAAATAAAAAATCTGAAAAATTTCATAGTTCTCTCTCTTCATTAAATCCCGATAATTATTTCGGTTTTTGTGAGAGTTTCTAAAATAATTCAGAAATATAAATTATTACTTAGTCTAACTAGTCAAGTAATGAAGGAAAGCCCCACCCATTTTTACCAACTTGTACTTTTTCCAAAGTTAAATACTCAAATATAGTTGGAGCAATAGATCCGTTTACAGCACTTCGTAGTTGAGTCTTACGTACAATATTTTTTCCCCAAAAACCAACAAAAGCATCTTTTTCATGAAAATGTTCACCAGCATGTCTTCCTGGAACTAAGGTGTTATAGCCGATGCCAGATTTTGGAAAAAGATTAATCGTTCCAGGATTATCTAGGTCATAGAGATGAGAAATTTGAACCACAGAATCAGGTTTGGGAGTGTAGTAAGAGATTTCACGCCATTGCTCTTCAGTACACCATGTTTGATCATCTTCTTCATTTGCATTAGCAAGGCACTCTTTAATAAGTTCTCGCCAAATGAAAAGTTCATCTTCTGATGGTTTATCTTTATAAGGATTTAAGGTTTTTATTTGTAAAAGCTCAGGATCATTATCATTATTTACAGAATGATAAAAAATTTTGTTTCCATGTCGTTTGATGATCTCATCAATTCTTTTTCCATTGCGATGTGAAACAAGTCTAATCTCAGCTGACTCAAGTGAACTTTTACTTTCCCTAACTGCAAGGTACTCCAGAGTTGATTCAAGTTTTTTTGCAATATAAGAGACGATATTGATAGGATCTCCAGGCGAAATCGTCTTCCAATTTAAAAGCTCTCCATACAGAGGCTGTCTTGGCCATTCCTTTTCTTGCCCATTGAAAAGATCTATCATAAAGTTACCTCCGGCCGTTGAAGCTACGATAACATCTATTCCTTTATTGGTCGGAGGATCAAAATTGTTAGTTAATTTGGGGCCTTCGCCCTCATCAGATGAAATTTTTTTTATAATAACTTCACGACCTAATTCTTTTTGCAATTCTTCAAAAACAACTATTTCAGGATTTAGATAATAAAAAATCGAAGCTAATCCATGATCCCCGGCCATGGCAAATAAAGTGTTGTCAAATACTCCGGAGCGAATATAAACATTTGTAATTTCTTTAAGCCAATAATCTAATCGATTAAGCTCACCTGTTGGAGAGATAATTTCATCGGAAAATGGGCCTTTGAAATGGGCAAAATGATCGGGCCATGGAATATAAATTGATGTGTATTCTGGAAGTGCATTTTCTTCAAGTCTTATAATTTCATCAACCAGATTTTTATATCTTAATGAAAAGTATGGTTTGTTAATGAATTTCCTCACAGCTCCTTTCTTCTTATATAGAATGATATGATCTATAAGTTCTTTTCTTAAGGAACGAAGATTGATTTCATTTCTGGACCTTTCTTTTAGATTTTTCAAACACAGAAATTCTCCAAAGTCCCTCATTTTTTCTCCAACTCCCAAAGAAACAAAAGGATCATAGGAAAATTTTGAATCCCAATCATATTGAGCGCTACAGTTCAGGGTTTTAAAATACTTAAGCCGCTCAAACATAGTTTTGAGGTTATTTTCAGAGGTTAACTGATCTAACTGTAGAGCATCGTTTCCAAAAAAATAGTATGCCCTGTCTTTTTTGCGGTCAACAAAATGAAAGTTAGGAATTCCCGTAGACATTTCCCCTGCAACATTTGCTCCAGTTTTAACTATTGGTAAATTTCTTACTGATATTGTTGGCGTTGTCGAAATACCTTGTCTTGCAATGTTCTTTTCGTGAACTCGAAATAGATATTTAAAAAAAGGAAGGTAGTATTCATCACTTTTAAAAATCGGATTGTCGATGTAGTAGTCTAAAAAGTCCATTTGAAATTCAAAGTCAGATATTTTGGCATTGGAGTTTGAGGGGGCAAACATTTCTTTATTTTTATGGTTAAATTGTACTTGTTTTTTAAATGTATTTTCATTCCCATTACTGAGAGATCTTAAAAGACTCCCCTGTAGACCATCAACAGTTATATGGACTGCGTATCTTCTTTGCGATAAAGCTTTTAAAACATTTAGGACAGGGCCATCATTTTCTGATTGAATTTCTTGATCAATATTATGTCTTAAAAATGTTCGAAGTGCCTTTTCTCGCGAATCCTTATAGGCAAACATCCTGTAATTTTTAAGTAGATTCATTTTTATAAAGTCAATTAAGGTTATCGTTGCAGCGATGGCCTTATTGTTTTTTATTTTGAAAGGGTCTTGGGCAGTACCATCTTCAATTATATGTCCAAGCATATCTTTTATATCGCCCTCATCTAAAATTGATTCAATTTTTTGCAAGAATTTAATAACAAAGGGGAGCGTTCTCTTCACTACTTCAAGATCATCTTTATTCTCTGGGGAAAGAGGAGTATATTTTTCAGGTATAAATTTTTCATCCAAAGCTGTTTTGGATTTTACAAATAATGTATGAAAAAGTTCAACCCCTATAGCGATTGTTTCATTATCAAATTTGAAAGTATTTGATTTTGAATTATTATCATTTTCCCAATCAAAAAGAGAATGTTTAAGTCCTGGTATTTGATCTTCAGTAAATTTATTCTTGATGTAGTCATTGAAATAAGTCACATCTTCAGAGCTAAGATCATACTGCTCCTTCATAAAACTAATAAAATAGTAAAGTTTTAATTCATATTCTGGATCTTTAATTTTTTCTAGAACTTCTTCTTTTACTTTTTCAGAAACAGGTAGATCTCTTATGTAATTGTCTAGAGCAATATTTCCCGCAAACCTAAGTCCAAATACTTTTACTCTCTCTAATGAATCTGTTGCCTTAGAATAAAGTCTCTTGAAGAATTCACCAGTTGTTCCCACGATAGGATCATATATGGGGATGTCGTTTGAGTGAATTGAAAAAGAGATGAGATATAATAAAATAAAAGACTTCATATGGACCTCTTGCTAGCAAACACCTATTTTGAAAATAGATTTAAGTCAAGAGAAGATATTTAGAATTCGTTAATTATTCAAGATAATTTGATCTAGTAGTAAGATTTTGTCATTTTATAAGTGACACACTACTATGTGTTGCTTAAAAGAAGTTGGATGTATTTCAATGTAATCTTCTGATTATATTTGAGTAGGAGATAATAAATGTTTTTAAAAGTGTTAATATTATTTGGTTTATTGTCAATGAGCATTTTTTCTTCAGAAATTCCAAAGGAATGGGAGACTCTAAATTTAAAGAATAAATTTACTGAAATTATTCAAAAGAGAAATATTGATAGAGATAAAAAAATAAGTTCTCCTCGAGAATTTGAAGGCCTAGATGAAAATGGAAAATCAGATGAATTTATGTCGCAAATATTAGATGGGAAATTAAAAAGGGATAAGGAATTTATTGAATTTTCTCAATCAGTAGCTTCTAAAATTAAGATTGTATTAGAAAAAGAAGAGAAGAAAACATGTAAAGAACACGCCTTGAATGGGCTGGATTTCGTTGATAAACTAAGTCTATCTAAGGGACTAATTATCTTAGATTTTGAAAAAAGACAAAAAAATAAAAACCTCTCCTTAGAGACACTTCTTCGTTTAAATAAAATACAAAATTTATATTATAAATGTAACTCAGAGTTTATTTCAACAATTGGTTATTTTAGCATTTCAAACGAGTTAAAAAAATATCTTGAGAAATACAATTTAATGAATTCTGAAAAATTCCAGTTTCATAGTACTGCTAATTTGAAGAATGGTTTAAAAAAAATATTAATCTATGATTTCTATGAAAAAATAGATCGTATTAATATGTTCAATAACACTTTTTCTCAAAAGTTGACTGGTATTATCAAAGTGCCTGAAAATATCGTTAAAATTTTAGAGAAAGTTGAAAAAAATAATATAAAAAAATTTTTTGATTATAATGAAACTGTACATTGGGTGATTGAGAAAACTAAAGCATTGATATATTTTCTTGAAGGCAAAAATAAACGTAGTTGTTTAGACACAGTCAATGATAAATTATTTTCATTTCCCAAAAAAACAGATCAAGATCAAATTAAAAAAGAGATTTACTCAATCGTAACTTATCTTGAAAACAATGACAGGGAAAATCTAATGGATCTTTTAGAGAAAAATCCAAATCTATTTGGACAACAAATATTTTCGATGACAAGTAGTTTAAAAGTTTATTGCTTACATTTAGGCAATATTAAAAAACTTTTGAGTACTTATTAGATTAATTAAACCGAAAAACTAAGGTATTTTAAGATACTTCACTCTAAGAAATCTTAAGATTAAAACTTGATTCAGGATGTTGCGTCAGGAATATCCCGTATTTGCAGGAATTCAAATCTAAAGTTAAAATAAATATATTTTTAGGAAAACACCTAATTTAAATCATAAATTTCTCACAATTTTGGTTTACAATTGGTTGTTATCTCAATTCAACATTAAGGATTCAAAAATGAAGACACAAGAGACACTTGAAAGTGTAGTCATCAGATTCTGCGGCGACTCTGGTGATGGCATGCAGCTCACTGGTACACAATTTTCTAATACTTCAGCAATAATGGGAAACGATATTTCTACATTCCCCGATTTCCCATCTGAAATAAGGGCCCCACAAGGAACTATTGCTGGTGTCTCAGGATTTCAAGTCCATATAGGTTCTAGTGACACTAATACTCCAGGAGACGAGTCGGACATGCTTGTGGCAATGAATCCTGCTGCATTGAAATCAAACCTAAATTCCTTGAAATTGGGAGGAGCTATCATTTTAAATTCCGATGAATTTAATGAAGCTAATCTTGCTAAGGCCGGTTACACTGTAGATCCTCTTAAAGACCATACCTTAGATAGTTACAAAGTTATAAAGGCCCCAATTGGAACACTTACTCTTAGTGCCTTAGAAGAAGTAGATTTATCTAAAAAAGAAAAAGAACGTTGTAAAAATTTCTATACACTTGGTATGACTTATTATTACTACAATAGAAAAACTGATCAAACACTCAAGTGGATTGAAGATAAATTTGGTAAGAAACCTGAAATTATGAAGGCCAACCAACTTGCTCTTAAGGCCGGATATAATTATGCTGAAACAACTGAGGAAATTGTAATTAGTTACTCTGTTCCCTCTGCCAAAATTGAACCAGGTACTTACAGACAAATGAGTGGAAACGTATCCACTGCTTGGGGACTTATGCAGGCAGCTGAATCAGCAAACCTTCCACTATTTCTTGGAAGTTATCCCATAACACCGGCCACAGATATACTTCATGAGCTCTCTAAGTTTAAGCACATGAATGTCACTACGTTTCAGGCCGAAGATGAGATTGCTGGAATTTGTTCTGCGATCGGGGCCTCAATTGCTGGAAGCTTGGCCGTTACAACATCATCTGGCCCTGGGATTGCTCTAAAAACAGAGGCCATAGGTCTGGCCATAATGTATGAAACTCCCCTTATTATCATCAATGTTCAAAGAGGAGGGCCCTCAACTGGTCTACCTACAAAAACAGAACAATCCGATCTTAACCAGGCCTTAATTGGAAGAAATGGAGAAGCTCCGTTGATCGTTTTAGCAGCATCTCGCCCGAATGATTGTTACGAAATGGCCTACGAAGCTGCTAGATTAACTCTTGAACATATGACTCCAGTCATGCTCCTAACTGATGGATATATTGCAAATGGTTCTGAACCTTGGAAAATACCAAAGTCTACAGATTTTGAAAAAATTAACCATAGAAAGCCTTCTGAATCAGATTTGAAAACAGATATAACTTTTATGACCAGAAATGAACACTCTCTGGCCAGAACTTGGATTACTCCTGGAATGGATGGAAAAGTTCACAGAATGGGTGGACTTGAAAAAGATTTTGTAACCGGAAATATTTCAGCTGAACCAATTAATCACCAAAAAATGTGTGAGCTAAGGGCCCAAAAGGTTCAAAAAGTTGCCGACAATATACCTTTACAAGTCGTAGAAGGGGAAGCAACGGGGGATCTTCTTGTTGTATCTTGGGGAGGAACTTACGGAGCTACCAGAATGGCCGTAAGACAATTGCAAAAAGATGGGCGGAGTGTTTCTTTAATGCATTTGAAATATTTAAACCCAATGCCAAAAAATGTTTCAGATATTCTGGCCGGATTTAAAAAGATAATTGTTCCAGAGTTGAACCTTGGACAACTGGCCCCAATCCTTAGAAGTCGTTATGGAGTGAAGACCATACAATATAATAAGGTTCAAGGGCAACCGTTCAAAATAGAAGAACTCGTAAACAGATTTAAAGAAGAACTATAGGAAGTGTAAAATGACAACGATGTATAAAAAGAAAGATTTCGTTAGTGATCAAGAAGTAAGATGGTGTCCAGGCTGTGGAGACTATGCGATTTTGTCTTGCATGCAAAATGCTCTCACTAAAACAGGCACGAAAAAAGAAGATATAGTATGTGTGTCTGGGATTGGATGTTCTTCAAGGTTTCCGTACTATTTGGACACCTATGGATACCATACTATTCATGGCCGTGCGCCAGCAGTTGCAACTGGTATAAAGCTGGCCAATCCAAACTTAGATGTTTGGGTCATAACAGGAGATGGAGATGGTCTCTCAATTGGTGGAAACCACACTCTACATGCAATGAGAAGAAATGTTGATTTGAATATTATTCTCTTTAATAATGAAATTTATGGACTCACAAAGGGGCAGTTTTCTCCTACTTCAGACAAGGGTGTTAAAACAAAAACTTCTCCATTTGGTTCAATTGACAATCCTCTTATCCCGGCCCAATTTGCTCTTGGTAGCGCGTGTACCTTTATTGCTCGAACCGTCGATAAAGATCCAAAGTCGATTACAGATCTTATGCTTCTATCTCATGCTCACAAAGGGACATCTTTTTTAGAAGTCCTACAAAATTGTGTTATTTTCAACGATAAGACTCACGATGAATTCACTTTGAGACAAAACCGAGCGGCCAGGACGGTGACAGTAGAAGATGGCAAACCACTCATTTTTGGAGCAGAAAATGAGAAAGGGATTGTTCTTGATAGACTTGATTTAAAGGTAGTTACTCTTGGACAGGGATTTGAAGAAAAGGATTTACTTGTTTATGATACGAGTTCAAAAGTTCTAGCAAATATGTTGATTGAGGCCCACAAGAAAGATGAGGAGAATTTTCCATTGGCCCTGGGAGTTCTTTATCAAGACAAAGAATCAATTCCTTACAATGAACTCATGAAAGGACAAGCTGAACAAGTAAAAAAACGCTTACCTGAAGCAAATATGGATAAGTTGCTTCAAAGTGGAGACACTTGGGAAATTAAATAAACGTCAAGGCCCTTTTAGAAGGGCCTTTTTATGCTTTATACTTTTTTATTTTAATTACGAAAGATGTGTTTTCACATTCACTGTCATAAAAAAGGGTTCCACCTTGCGACTCTAGAATTTTTTTAGAAAGGCTAAGTCCAAGTCCAGTTCCTACACCTTTTTTCTTAGTTGTAAAAAAAGGTGTAAGGATACTTTTTTGGAGTTCTTTTGAAATACCCTGGCCACAATCAGTGACTCTGAGACAGACAAAGTCATTTTCTTCAAAAAGACTAATTTTCACCCATGGATCAGCTTCAGCATAGATGGCCTCAATTGAATTTTTAATTAAATTGATTACTACTTGAGATAATTGAACAGGCCTGCCAAGTACGTTGAAATCATTTTGTTCGAAATTTTCTGGAAAAATGATTTTAACAGGACTTCCTTCTGCAATACTCTGAATAAAAAACTCAGAATCACTCAAAATTTCCCCAATTGGAACTATTTCAAGGGGAAGCTCACTTTCATCCCGGGATAAAGATTTTAGACCTTTAACGATATCTCCAACTCTTTGTGCAGCTCTATTTATCTTGGTATTCAATTCTTGAATTTTTTCAAAGTCTTTTTCACTTATGACTTTATTCATGATTTGATTTATACCAAGAATAATTGTTACAGGGTTATTGATTTCGTGAGCAATTCCAGATGTGACCTGGCCAATGTTGACAAAATGTTCTGTTTGACGGATTTGGTTTTGAGCTCTGTTTTTTTCAATGGCCAAAGATAGTTTTTCAAAAATTTGATTAAGTGTTTTTAAAAATAAAATATCAAATTCATTATTGTTAACTGTTTTTAAAACGATAAGACCTACTTGATACATGTGAAAGATGTGAAATTGTGAGTGTCCTTGTTGATAGCTTTTTGGAAATTCATGAATCAGACTTTCAAACAATGTTTTTGGAAAGCCTAATTCTAAAAAGAAATTATCCTTCAAAAATTGATCCATTTCTTTATCTATTTTAGGAAGAGATGAAATCAACTCAAATTGATATTTTTCATTTGCATCTATAAAAAAATAAATTCTAGCACTACTACAATTAAGTATTCGTAGCAAAGTTTTTAGTGTTTTTTTATAGTCTATTTCTTCAACACCAATATTAATAAGTGACAAAGAAAGTTCTAAAAGGATGGCCAGTTTATTTGTTGCTAACATCTTTTAACCTGCAAACAACTATCGTTTTATTAAAAATATCTAAGTATTCTTTTCCTTGATTAGCAATTTCTCCTAATACTAAAGCACCAACTGGTGTCGTTTGCTGATTGTTTATTTGCTCTAATTCTTTTAAATAGTCGTCTTCTAAAAATAATGTCCTTGAAATACAATCCATAACGATGACATGGTTATTATTTGAATCTTTGTTTAAAGTTTCATGATTTGCTTGAGATGCTGAGCGAATTAATGTATCTTTTGTTCCAGACATAATATAGATAAAAGAGTTTTCATAAACATTTGCAACACAAATAATATCATTTCCGTCAACTTGAATAGGATCTCTTATAATGACTTCCTGCCCGAGTTTTGGGATTCCAAAAGGGTAGGATTTTGCAATGTCAAAAAAATTATCTTTCGAAATTGGAGTTGGCGAGTGCTTATCTATAAATTCTTTATAAACTTCAAAAGCTGGTCTGAAGTCAATTTCTTTAACAATTTTACCATCTGATTTAGTTACTCTAAAAGGTCCTTCAAATATCTGCCAACCGTGTTTTACACCAATATTACATTCAATTGATGAACTGGCCATGATGGCACAATCTTCTAGCAATTCTCCTTTATGGAACATACATGGACGTTTTTGAAAATCAAGATCTCCACAACCTCCAGCAATATAATTAAATTCAAGACCGTAATTTTCATAAAGTCCCATTATAAGTTCTTCTTTTCCTTCACTGAGAGCATCAATGAGAATCATAACAGTG
Source organism: Halobacteriovoraceae bacterium (assembly GCA_020635115.1). Taxonomy (NCBI): domain Bacteria; kingdom Pseudomonadati; phylum Bdellovibrionota; class Bacteriovoracia; order Bacteriovoracales; family Halobacteriovoraceae; species Halobacteriovoraceae bacterium. Next base: position 90,716 of record JACKAK010000009.1, read on the forward strand.
TTTGTCTTATTAATGTCTAGTTCTAATGATTCAATTTCTTTTTCTAGACTTTCATTTTTTTGTGAAAGTCTTTCAATTTTATCTATTTTAAACTCACTCTCAAAACCAATACACAGAGTTGAATTCTTAGAAACTTCGATTCCAGAGAAAATCATGGGAAAAAAACCTCCCCAAATTTCTTTTTTATAATTGGCCAGATGATATAAAACAAAATCATTATAAAAATCAGATTGAAATGTACTCAAAATAAGAACTGATTGAATCCGTTTGTCTTGCTCCCATTCGTGCAAAATTTCTTGCAGATCTTCTTTGCGATCAGATTTTTTAGTTATCATAGTAATCCTCAATTTGTCCCATTTCGACAATTTTTAAGAGAATATTAAATCTACTATATTAACCAAACGTTTCGGTCTAGTAGTCTTGGGATAATTTGAAAGAATTTTTTATATTAATATGTGAATATTACTTAATAGGTAATAAATTCCGGTACAAAAATTGACCTACTTTTTAGATAGTATTTTCCCGATGAATCTGTAAGGAGTTTTATTGGTGATACTTGACGAAAAAACAAATGATACAAGATTTATTCCACTATTATTCGTAGGAGTGATGTCACTTGTGCTTGGACCATTTGTTCTTCATTTTATGGGAGTGGATTTTTCTACAAATCTTGTATCATCCACTGCGTTAGAATCGGGCCATTTTTTTTTAAATAAGTCATTTCTAAGTTTTGAAGAAAACGCATATTATTTTTTAAGAGGTGCGTTTATTCACTCCTTGTTTGAATGGTCGGCCTTTTCACTGAGTCTTATGATTGCTTTCATGTCTTTTGTCCATTACAAGGCCAATGGAAATCCTGTTGTTCCGATTATGGGGACGGTATTTCTTATTTCTGGTTGTTTAGATGCCTACCATTTACTTGTATCTACAAAATTATTAGCTATACCAAACATTACTGAAGAAACGCTTTCATTGTCTTGGTCGACCTGTCGGATTTATAATTCAATTATTCTTTTGACGTGCGCACTTTATCTCTACAACTATAGAAGTTTATCAAATGTAACATATAATGGAATAAAACTAAGAACATTATTTTTTATAGGAATTTGTTTATTTATTGCGATAGGTGGGGGAGTAATACTTTCTAATATATCAAATCCTACAAATATTTTAAAAATCTTATCTATTAACAGTAGAATCACTGGCCCATTGGAGTTGTTTCCAATTGTATTACTTATTATTGCAATTCCTATTTATTATAAAATCTATAAGGAAGAGCAAACTCATTTTACATTTTCAATACTGCTGTCCATTTTGCCATCAATGTTTACACATATCTATATGGGACTTGGATCACATGAAAGATATGATGCTTTTTTTAATATGAGTCAATTCACTGAAATTATTATTTACCTCGTCCCATTTTTAGGAACTGTTTTTGATTATTTGATGACGCATGAAAAAATGAAACTTAGTGAAGCTAAGTTTAGAAATCTTTTTATGGGCTCTAGTGACAGTGTTTTTCTAATTAATAGTTTGGGAATATTTGATTGTAATAAAGCGGCATTAGATTTATTTGGCCATAAAAGAAGAAAAACAATAGTTGGTAGACATCTTTATGAAATGTCTCCAAATATTCAGCCTTCGGGTGAGTCTTCTACAATTGAAGGAAGAAAAAAATACGCAGAGGTATTTGCAAATAATTGTTCAAATTTTGAATGGATGTTTAGAAAGCAAGATGGAACTTATTTTGAATCAGATGTCATAATGAATAGAATAAAGGTGGGAGAAGTTTCGTTTATTCAAGTCGTGGTTAGAGATATTTCAAAAAGAAAAGTTGAAGAAAGAAGATTGCAAAACGATTTGGTTAATGCAACACAAACATCTAAACTTGTTGCTCTCGGTGAGATGAGTGATGGGATATCTCATGAGTTGAATAATCCCTTAGCAATTATTGGAGCATGTGCAAGTAAGATTAATAGAATGTTAAAATATGATAATTTAGACCAACAGCGATTGAGTGAATTGGTATCAAAGATTTCAAATACTACATTCAGGGCCGCTGAAGTTGTCAGAAATTTTCAAAAATTTTCATATGAATCCAAAGAAAGTGATTTTTCGAACTACACAGTTGATGAAATTATTAAACAAACTAAACAACTGTGTCAGAAAAAGTTACAGAATGAAGACATAGAGTTAAAAGTTTCTTCTCCATTAAACTTAAAAGCCAATTGTCAAATATCTCAAGTTTGTCAAATTCTTTTAAACTTGATTAGTAATGCAAAAGATATTTGTCATGAAAAAGATGAAAAATGGATTAGAATTGTTGTAGAGGAAAAAGATAAAATGATTGCGATGAGGGTTATTGATCCTGGATTTGGAATCAAAGAAGATATATTAAACAAAATTTACAATCCTTTTTTTACCACTAAAGAAGTTGGTAGAGGAACAGGTTTGGGCGTTTCAATTTCAAAGAATCTCGCTTTTTCACAAAAAGGTGAGCTCTACTATGAACTATTTGAAGGGCATACTTCATTTGTCTTAGAAATTCCTAAGGTGACTTCTTTATCATTAGTTGACGAACTTTCAAAGGCCGCTTAAAATCACTTTCAATTTAATATTGGAAAAAGTGATGATAAAAGTATTATTTGTCTGTTTGGGAAATATCTGTCGTTCTCCTGCAGCAGAGGCAGTATTTTCAAAAATTGTATCTGATAAAAATTCTGATGATAAATTTAGTGTTGATTCAGCAGGAACTTCAGGATTACATACTGGAGAAAAAGCTGACGCACGAATGAGAGAAATAGCAAAAAAGCGTGGCATTAATATTACAAGTATTTCTAGGAAATTATCAGAGAATGATCTTTTTGCATTTGATAAAATTATTGCAATGGACAAGAGTAATATAGTGAATATTTCAAAACTAAGCAATTTCGAAGATTACTCGTATAAAGTAAGTCTACTTACAGACTACAAACAAAAAATGGAATTTAATGAAGTACCAGACCCTTATTACGGTGGAGAAGATGGTTTTGAATTGGTTCTCGATATTGTCACAGATTCATGTGAAGGACTTTATAACTCTTTAACAAGTTATAAGATGTAAGAATTTTTGCTTCTCCTTTTTTTTTCATTTTCATTTTTTTAGTATAAAACTTTGTAGGATTTGGTCCAAGGAGGCGATTTTGAAAAAATTATTAACATTATCTATGCTTTCATTGACTATTAGTGGTGTAAGGGCCGACATTGCCCCTTTAAAGACTGCCATGAAAAGTCATTTTACTTCAATTTCTGATTATTTTCGTGACATGTATGCACCAACTTCATGGAAAAAAGAATTTTCTGGCTGGTCACTTCTCGAAGAAAAAGAAAGAGTTTATTCAATTATTGATGAAAAGGAAGATATCACCGTTAAGGATTACCAATTTATTCTTAGAGATTTTTTTCATTCAACAAAAGATTATCACGTCGGTTTTTCGTTTTATTCAACTGAAAAAGCATCTCTTCCACTGACTATTCGTGGAGCTGAAGGGAGATATTTCATTGCATACATTGATAGAATAAAACTATCGTTAGAATCCTTTCCTTTTGAAGTTGGTGATGAAGTTATTTCATTTGCAGGAATGCCAATAAATGAAAAGATTTCTGAAATTAAAACTGAAATTGACAAAAATGTTTCGCAAACAGATCAGGCCCTTGCTGAATATACTTTGACTAGAAGAAGGGCATCTCGTGGTATCACTGTTCCCAAAGGGCCAGTAAGTTTAGAAATAAAAAGATTTGGCGAAGATAAGACTGTCGAACACCAATTGGTCTGGGACTACACTGAGGAAAAAGTTAATTATAGCGTTGTGGAAAATGTTTTCAAAAGAGGTGGTCTACATCCAAATACAGCTTTTAATAATTTCACTTTTGAAGATAGAAGCCTTAAAAATAAACTTGAATCAACCAACATGATTTCATATGACGTTGTTGATGATGCAAAAGCATTTGAGCAATTAGATAATCCACATCAAATAGGCGGAAAGAATAGTTTTATCCCTAAACTTGGAACACCTATTTGGGAAGCTGATAGGGAAAATTCATTTTCAGCATATATTTATCAAAATGAAGACAAAAAACTAATTGGTTATCTAAGGATTCCAAGCTACAGTGCTGATGAAAAAGAATCTAAAGAATTCGAAGAAATAATAAAAAAATTCGAGCAAACAACTGATGCTTTAGTCATTGATCAAGTCAACAACCCAGGTGGTTCAGTTTTTTATCTTTACTCCTTAGTTTCAATGCTTACCGACAAAGCAGTTTCCACTCCTAAGCACAAAATGACAGTTCTTCCTAATGATGTTTTAGATGCCAAAATGAATCTTCCTGCACTTAGAAATGTCTCAAGTGATGAAGAAGCAAAAAAAGTACTTGGAACAGATACTGTCGGAGGATATCCCGTTAGTGTCACATTTGTTAAATTTATGATTGCCTACTATGAATTTCTAATAAATGAGTTTGAAGAAGGTAGAATTTTAACTAGACCTTATCATATATGGGGAGTTGATAAAATCAATCCTCACCCTGAAGTCAATTATTCTAAACCAATACTTTTATTAGTGAATGAACTTGACTTTTCTGGAGGAGATTTTTTCCCTGCTACTTTACAAGATAACAAGATGGTCAAAATATTAGGAACAAGGACTGCCGGAGCTGGTGGTTATGTTCTTTCCTTTGAATCTCCCAATATGTTTGGAGTTGAAAGATTCTCTTTGACAGGCTCTATTGCTGAAAGAGTAGATGGAAATCCAATCGAAAATCTGGGAGTCACTCCTGACGTTGAATATTCTCTTACCGCAAATGATTTTCAAAATAATTTTGAAGATTATGTTAATAAAATTAAAGAAGAAATAGCTAAAATGTTCTGATAGACTAGGTTATAAATATCAACCTAGGATTGGAATATGTTAGACATTATCGAACAGGCGTTTAATGAATTAACGCCTGTTTTTCCACAGATTAAAAATTTTGATTATGTAAAGGAAGGCGAATTTAAACCCTTTATCCTGGATAATCTACCCAGGGCCATCGATCATACTCTCTTAAGGCCAGATGTCACAAGCTCTGAAGTCATAGAACATTGTAATGATGCTTTGAAATTTGATGTTTTTTCTGTCTGTGTAAATACATCACAATTAAAGGTTGTAAAAAATCATTTAAAAGGAAGTGAGCAAAAAGTTTGTGTCGTTATCGATTTTCCATTTGGTCAATCTTCAAGTGAACTTAGAAATCAGCAAACACAGTGGGCCCTAGAAAATGGCGCAGATGAAATAGATATTGTTGCTTGTCATACATATTTAAAAAATAAGGATTATGAAGGTTATCTTCAAGATTTACAAAAAGTTTGTGAAGGTGCCATAGAATTTTCAACCAAAAAGCAATTTAATCATCCTGTGATTAAAGTCATCATTGAAACATCATTACTTTCTAATTTAGAGATAGCAATAGCATCATTGTTGGTACGCATATCCGGAGCTGATTACGTCAAAACTTCATCTGGATTTATAGGCGAAGGTGCAAAACTTGACCATGTCAGATTAATGAGAAGATGTGTAGGTCTGCATTTAGGAGTAAAGGCCAGTGGTGGAATTCGTGACCGAGAAACTGCGTTACAGTTTTTAGACAACGGTGCAAGTCGTATAGGAACAAGCTCTACCGCTAAAATCTTAAGTTAGTCTTACTTTAAGATTGTATTTGATCCTTACATACTTCATGCAATAGCTGAAAAATTGGTTTACACCCCCTTCATATTTTATAAAGATAATACTGATAATTTTGTTATTCAAGCAAAGGATGGAATTTGAATAAGCTTTTCTTAATTATTTCACTCGGTATTTCTACAATCATTTTCTCTAGTGAACGTCCAGAATGGATTGAATCACCTTATTCTGTATGCGATATAAAAACTGAAGTTTGTGGAGTCGGTGAATCTTATGGGAGAATGTCCGCAGAAGTAGCTGCAAAAAAATCTTTGGCCAGCTATTTTGAAACAAAAATCTCTGGAATCACAAAAAGCTCGAAAGAAATGACTCAACTAAGTGATGGTGAGGGAATTATTTCTGGTGAGTCTAAACAGTTTGTTGATAATGAAATTTCAGAAGCAGTTGATCAAAGTCTTGAAGGAGTTGTGATTGATAAAGTTTATGAAGACAAGGAAAGTATTTTTGTTTTAGCGAGACTCGACAAACAAAAGATGGCCAGAGAATTACGCACAGAAATTAACAAATTGGATGAACAAATTATTGCATTAAATGATGAAGGAAGTCGTTCCTCATTTTACAAACTTATTAAAATTTCAGCGATAAGAGATGGACTGGCCAAAAGATATCAGTTTGTTTCTGATATGAAACTTGCTCCAAAGATATCCTTTAGTGAAATTAAACAAAAACAAACTCAGTATTTAAAAAAAGGTGTCACTCTTTATATTGATTTTGATGAAAAAGAAAAATACGAAGACCTTTTTCATGGACTTTCTGGACTGCTTCTAGAAATGAACTACAGAATAGTAGAAAATAAAGCACAGAAAGTAGACCAGAGAATTAAAGTAACATTGAAAGTAAAACCACAAGAAATGAATGTCAGAGGATTTGAAAAAAACAAGTTTATTTTAGAAGTGAATTCACACACCGATGACGGCGTAAAAAAAGGTGGAACCCAATTTGAAACCATATCAATTGGGAGAAGCTTAAAGCAATCTTATCAAGATGCATTTGTTAAAATAATGGATCATTTAAAGAGTAACATCACAGATTTGAACATAGACTAGGAGTAAAATATGAAAAAATTAATGTTGCTATTGGGAATAGGGGCCATCTTCGTAGGTTGCTCAAGTAATGAGAGAAAATTACCAGAACTTGAAGAACGAGAGCATAGTGATATTGAAAGAGATTATGTTGTTAAAGATGCAAGTTCTAAGACAAGACCAGGCTGGGTTGAAGATGCTGAAGTTTGGGCCCATGCTATGAATGAAGACGTAAAAACATACAGATTTTTTTCTTTCGAAACTGATCCAAAAGTCAATAGACAAATGAGTTGCGATCTTGCAAAAGCAAACGCAAGAGCTGATATTGCAGGAGAAATTGCCACATTTATTGATAAAAGTTTGGCCGTTTCACAAGAAGGTAATGCCTCTATTGATGAAAATAATCCACAACTTCAACCCATACGTGAATTTGTAGAAAATACTCTCGCAGAAAAAATCCAAGCTCTTATCCATGGTGCCGCAGTAATCAAAACATATTGGGAAAAAAGGGCCTATCAAAAAGATCTTGGGGCCAAAAAAGACTATAACGCTTATACATGTGCCGCTTTAATTAGAGTTGAGGCCAAAAGATTGGCCGCAGCTGTAGATGAGGCCGCAAATTTTGTTGTTGAAAAAGCTGATGACCCTGAAACGAAAGCAAACGTTAAAAAAGCATTATCAGATGCTTCTGACAATTTTTTGAAAGCAAAACGTGGTGAAATTTAATTTGGAGGATAGATATATGAAAAAAAACTGGAAGGCCATTATTGTTTCTTTAATTGCAATAACTCTCACTTCATGTGGAAGTTTTAAGGCCAAGAGAGTTGATTCGGGAGAATCAGATGAAAAGGCACTAGAAATCACAGACAAATGGGTATCTGCCGACACTACTAAAGTGGTACAAGATGTTGTCAAACAAATCAGAGAACATAGAGGATTTCAAAAGTACTTACGACAAAGTGGCGATGCTCCAAGGGTTTTTATTAGCGAGGTTCAAAATCTTACTAGTGAGGCCTATTTTCCAATCAATGATATAAATGATGAATTTTTAAATGAATTATCTGCTTCAGGAGACTTTATCCTCGTTGATGCTAAGGCCAGAGAGAAAATCCTAAAAGAAATTACTTATCAACATGATGGTATGGTTGATCCGTCCACAGTTGCTAAAGTTGGTAAACAAACAGGTGCTGATGTGATGATATTTGGTAATGTCTTTATGAGACCTCAAACTCGTGATGGAAAAACAATCAAAGAATACGCTATCAACATCCATATGACAAATATTCAAAAAGGTGTTGAAGTTTTAAGAACAAGAGCAAAACTATTTAAATATTCTGAACAAAGTGGAAGTAGCTGGTAATGAAAAAATTTGCGAGGCCAATTCTAATTCTTTTTATAAGTTTAACTCTCTTCTCATGTGCTACAACAAGTAAAAAAGAAAGAAGTGAGCTTCGCACTCTTTTTAAAACGCAACAGTTCGATAAGGCCCTGTTAAAATTAGGTGAAATTGCAGAATTTAAAGACCCTAATAATCAACTCATTCTCGCACTTGAAAAAGGTACAATTCTTCATCAAAAGGGGGATTATTATCAATCTAGTGAAGAGTTTCGAAAGGCCAAAGAAATTATTCATAAAAATTACACCGTGAGAATCTCTCAAAAAGCAAAAACTCTTTTTACAAATGATAATTTTGATGTGTATTACGGGGTAAACTACGAACATTCACTGTTACATTTTTATCAAATGATGAATTTCTACATGCTTTACAAAACCGGAAAAAAAATAATGCCGGATGGAAAAGTATCAGATCTGAACCCACAAGATAAACTTAATTATCTTCGTATGGCCAGAGCTGAAGTTATTGATTGGGATGTCACTCAAGATAAAATGAAACAAGCTAATGTTGGTAGAGGGGTTTTCAAAAGAGATCTGGCCGCTAAACTCATCGGAGGGGCCATTCATGAAAGTTTTCGCAAATTTAATGAAGATCAAATTGCTCTTCAACTATACAAAGATGCAAAGGATATACTCCTAAAAAATTATAATGCGTATAAAACTTTAAATAAATCTTACAAAAAATTTATCTCTGACTATGATAAATTTCCCTCAATGCCAATTGAATCTGTAGAAAAAAATTACGTTGAACCAACTTCTGCGCAAAATGCACTCAAAGATTTTCTAGACTTTAAAATTATTAGTCTGACAAATATTATCCGAAAAAATGATTTTAATAATCAAGTTCGTATTCAAAAACCAAGTCAGGAAATACTAAATTTAGTTAAACAACAAAAAGAACGATCTAACGTTTCGATTGTTTTGCAAAGAAAATTAATCCCCAAAAAGGTCGGAGAGAAAGTTTATGCAGATTTGCAGTCTGCACTTGAACAATCAACAGGCTCAAAGGCCGTCGCTTCAATTGGTGCAGCAGCGATATCTATTTTTGCTGCTCATAAACTTGGGCTAACTCCACCTGCAAATAATTGGTCTGTTGCTGGTGCTGAACTTGGATACCGATTTACTCACGCAGCTTTAACTGGAGCAGCAATTGGTTTCGAATTACCAAAAATTTCAAAACCTCCAAAATTTAATGAATTTGAAGTCGCTGCTTTTGATGACAAAAATAAAATGGTTAAAGTCTTTCAATCAACATTGATGGATCCCATTGGCGATATGGCCGAAGAAGCAGTCGCTGCTGAATCAATTGCCAGATACACTAGACTGGCAATCCGATTGGCCACTAAACATGCCACGGCCATCGCAGCTGCGTATGCAACTTATAAAGGATTAGAAAAAAAGAGTGAGTTTTTTGCCAAGGCCGCAGCCATGGCAACCTATTTGGCCTCAGCAAAGGCCATCGAAGTATCGGAAAAAGCAGATACCAGATATTGGAGTACTTTGCCTGGAGAAATTTCATTTTCTGAATCATATCTTCCTCCTGGGAGTTACTTTATTAAAATTCGTATAATAAGTGATAAAAATAATCAATGGGATAATTTAGGACAAATTTCTGTCGACAAAAATGATCATCTTCTTCATTCATTCAGATTGTTCTAGTCAGGTATAAAACTCTATAAGCAATTATTTTGAGACTTTAATTAAATATTCAATCCAATTATCCGTTTAGCTTTAAATGAAACGGATAGTTTTTATTATATTTTTTTTCATAACGTATACGAATCAACTTTTCGCTTTTAAAAGAGCGCGTGCATTCGAAGTTGGACGAAATTATTCTTTATCTGAGAAATGGATTCAAATTGCCAAATCTGAACAACAGGCAATTCACCTTCTCATCGAGCACCTAGAAAAATCTAAAACAGGTAAGTTTGTCATCGAGGCCGCAAGAAAAAAGGCACAAGAAGTTGATCAAGATATAGAATCTCTCATTGTTGCAGGAGAAGGCTCTTTTTTAGACTCAACACTTGTTAGAAAATTTTCACCACATACACCAGGAAAAATTGATTATATATCGAAGTCAAAAATAAATTTAAATAGAAACCTCAACGTAAAAAATGCACTTTTAGATCTTATACACGAGTTGACTCACTTTGGTTTTAGAGAGGTATTTAATCCATATAAGGATGAATTTGAAGTTGTCTCTTTTATTAAATCTACAATAGAGGGCAAAGGTGGAGAGGTTGAGGCCTACCTCGTAGAGTGTCAGGTCGGAAAAGAACTTATTTATGGTGACTCAATTGGCCAGTCAGGGTGTTACGATATTTATTCCCAAGAAGTTGGCAAATTTTCGAAAGTAAAGGCCAAACAAATTTTTTATCAAATTGGTATGTATTTTGATGAATTTAAAGACCTAATTAAACAACTCGGTGGGGAATTCAACCAATTTAAGTATGTCTCTCGTGAAGAAGGAGGGCCTGTCTCTTCAGTTCATGCAGTGCCTTACCCGATTGCGGCCATAAAGGAATATGTTGAAATTCAAAAAAGAGTCTGCCAGAACGACTCTAAAAGAGTTTCTCTTTTAAAAGCATCTCTATTAAGAGGTCCCCCCCAAAGTAACTCAAAGCAGTATTCAGAATTTTTTCAAAATTTTAGAAAAAGATGTTCCGTCTATCAATAAAGCTCATCCACTCATCGAATAAATGAACTCCTAATACAATTGACGAAGACGCTGTCTTTCGATAAAAATAGTAAAAAAATGACATGAATTTATAAGCAAAGTAGGTTCTAATGCAAGATGGCATCGTGCTAGCAAAACTAGATGATTTTCTCAATTGGGGAAGGAAGAATTCCTTATGGCCAATGACCTTTGGGCTCGCCTGTTGTGCGATTGAAATGATGGCCACAGGAGCTTCTAAATACGATTTAGAGAGATTTGGCTGTGGAGCATTCATGGCAACTCCAAGACGAGCTGATCTCATGATTGTGGCCGGAACGGTGACTTTAAAAATGGCAACGAGAATAAAAACTCTCTATGAACAAATGCCTGAACCGAAATATGTCATTTCAATGGGATCTTGTGCAAATAAAGGTGGGCCATATTGGCAACATGGATATCATGTTCTTAAGGGAGTAGATGAAGTCATTCCTGTTGATGTTTATGTTCCTGGATGTCCTCCTAGACCAGAAGCACTTATTGAAGGCCTTATGACCCTACAAAGAAAAATTGCAAATGAAAGATTGCTTCGAGATAAGTGGGTAAAAAATGCATAATGAAGTTGTTAGTTTTCTCAATTCTAAGGTCAGTGGTTGTGAGGCAAATGCACATATCGCTGAAGTCGGTGATTCGTCTGTGTCTGTAAACTCTGCACATATTAAAGATGTGTGCCTCGCTCTTAGAGATAGTGATGACTATAAGTTTAATGTTCTACAGCTTATATCAGGGGTAGATTTTCCAGAGGAAAGCAAAATAGAAGTTAATTATATTCTTGCGAGTATGGGAGAAGGCAAAAACTTTGAACTTATACTTAAAACTAAAGTCGATCGAAAATCATCTGAAGATCTTCCTGAGTTGAGTTCAGTTTCTGATGTTTGGGCATCTGCTAATTTTCAAGAAAGAGAATGTTATGACATGCTAGGAGTAAATTTTACTGGACATCCAGATCTTAGAAGAATTCTTTGTCCTGACGATTGGGAAGGTTACCCTCTAAGAAAAGATTATGTCGTCGTAGAAAAATATCGTGGGATGATAGTCAACCCACAAGATAAAGTTAATAACGAAGAGAGACAATTTATTGTTAAGCAAGAAGAAGAAAATAAAGCTGCGAAAGAAAATGAAAAATCTTCTAAAGAAGAAAACTGAACTGATTCAATAATAAATATAGGACAGATATGGAACAAAATGAAGAAACCCTGAAATCAGATCTCCTCACTGTAAATATGGGACCGCAACACCCGGCAACACACGGAGTTCTACGTGTAGAAATAAAAACTGATTCAGAGATTGTCGCAGACGCCATTCCACACATTGGTTACCTACACAGATGTATGGAAAAACACTGTGAAAACTTAGATTATAGAGGAGTTATTCCATTTGTTGATAGGATGGACTATTTAGCGGCCATGAGCATGGAGTGGGGCTATTGTTTGGCCGTAGAAAAAATGCTCGGCACAGAAATCCCAAGAAGAGCTGAATACATAAGAGTCATAAACGCTGAATTGCAAAGGATTGCCTCTCATTTAATGTTCTTTGGAACTTATGCCATAGACCTTGGAGCTTTCTCCCCATTTCTCTATGCTTTTCAAGAAAGAGAAGCAATCTTAAGACTTTTTGAAGAACTCTCTGGTGCAAGACTTCTTTACAATTATATCTGGATTGGTGGAGTATGGAATGATTACTCTGATAGTCAGCTAAAAGAAGTTGAAAGAATTATTAATAGTATCGAATCAGAACTCGAAAAGTATAATACCCTCGTTAGTCAAAACGAAATATTTATCGGTAGGACGGCCAATGTTGGTGTCTTGAAAAAAGAAGATGCCTTTCAATATGGTGCCACTGGCCCTGTACTCAGAGGTTCAGGCGTTAAATGGGATCTGAGAAAAGATAGGCCATATGGTATTTATGGTGAATTCGATTTTGATATACCTGTAGGTTCAGGTGAAAAAGGAACCCTTGGAGACTGCTACGATCGCTACATTGTCCGAATGCGGGAAATGAATGAGTCTATAAAAATTATAAGACAATGCTTAGATGGAATTGAAGAAGGCCCTGTACAAGGTAAGGTCCCCAAAGTTCTCAAAGTTCCCAAAGGTGAAGTTTTTCTTAGGACAGAATGTCCTAGAGGAGAGTTAGGATATCACTTAGTTTCTGATGGAGGAAAAATTCCTTACAGGTTAAAAGTAAAGTCTTCTTGCTTTACTCATGTTGGCCTCCTTCCGCATTTAGCACCTGGGCAAATGGTTGCCGATTTTGTTGCAACTATTGGTAGTATTGATATTGTTCTTGGAGAGGTAGACAGATGAATAGCTTAGTTAACGAACCAGAATTAACCTTTAAACAATATTTTAAAAATATTTGGAATGCAGTTTCTTCTACTTTTAAAGGTCTAAGTATTACTATTAAATATGTTACATCTGTTAGGCCTGTAACAATCGAATATCCTGAAGTTCGTGAAATACTTCCAAAAAATTCACGATCGCGTTTGTTTAACGATGTTGAAGACTGTATTGCCTGTGATCAGTGTGCTGTAGCTTGTCCAGTTGATTGTATCTATATTGCTTCAAAACCTCGACCTAAAGATGCTGAAAAAATAAAGACATCAAATGGTACTCCCATTCGAAGAGAACTTACACAATATACAATTGATACCGCACTTTGCTGTTATTGCGGACTGTGTACAACTGTTTGTCCAACGCAAAGTATTCAACACACAACAGATTATGAATTTGCGACCTTCACTCTAGATCAAATGAAGTACAATTACATTGATCCAGAAGTGCGTGCTTGGAGAGAGAGAATTCTCAAAGACCGCAATTGAAAATGATTTTAAACATTTTTTTAATGGCCCTCAAATTTGAGGGCCTTTTTTTTGTTCAAATGATTTTTCGCAATGAAGAGATTCAATTTTTTTCACATATTTCTCGTATTTTTTAGGGAGTATACTCAAAAAAGAAAAATCACCTCCCACATACCTTAAAAAATCTTCAACTTGGTCTAGTTTATTTGTAGTCTGTCCAATATTGTAAAATTCAAGAACATCAGATTCATTGGACAAAGATTCAATTCTTTGCTGAAAAATTTTGATCAGAGAAATGTATTTTTCCATAGAATTTACCATTCTTAAAAAACGGATCTCAATTCTTTTTTCAGAGATTGGAGTATCTGGATCAATAATACTCCACACATTAACTGAATCACCCTTACCTCTATTAGAACCTTGAATATATTTATAATAGTCATTTGCAATTTCCATTGATGAAGGAAATTGATTCTCATCTAGAGCTTTACGAGCATCGTTTACAATGATTTTTAAATTTCGAGGAGAGTTTACTCTATGATAAATATTTTTTGCATTATAGGTGTCTTTTCCCAATGTTCCATTAGATAAAGATGAAAAATTTGCTAGATCAATCAGAAAATTTAGAAATAAAAGAGGATTTTTTTCAAACACATCAGCAAAGCCGATATTAATCTGAAACGTACTGAAAATTTCTAAACCTTTAACAGGGGAGAGTCCATAAGATTTTGTTCGTTTAAAAATAAACTCGTCAATTTCCATTTTATGATCAAGAATCTGATTTAAAGTAAGCTTGCCCATAGATATTTCTGTGGCCATAAAATCTGCAACAACTGAGTAATGCAATCCAGATTCAAATAAAAAAGTATTTCTCTTCGGAGATAAATGTGGCCTATAATTTTCTTCAACTAATGTACATTGTGTGTCATCACAATAGTTATCTCTTAGATAACTAATGTAATCCTGGGTTTTTTGAATATCAAAAGCCCGAGAAAAATTCAGAATTTGACCAGGATGTTTTTTTAGATGAATTGGATAATAAAGAAGATAGAGCGGAAGATTGTAAAGTGCATTGAAAGCATGAATGCTCAATTGTCCTTTATGTCTAAACTCAAACTCAGGGCCATATGTAACTTCTATGGCCCAAATACTATTTAGAAATAAGATAAGATTGACAAGTATCTTCAACCAATACGACAATTTCAAAGGCCCCTTGAGAAACGTTATTGAGATTATGTCCAAGTTTAAAAGATCCTCTTCCCCAAGGTCGTTCTCTCGTTGTTATTTGATCTCCAAGTACTACTGTTATAGGTCTAATATCAACAGCTAGATTGAGCCAACCATTATTTCCGTCAACAGGAATAAATGAAGGTTCAATATATTCTTGCAGTACTGAAGTTGGGCCATATCCAGATTCTCCTAATACATCAGAAAAAAATGTCTGATATCCTAAAATATCTGAGAAGGTTTGAAGTTGTTTTTTGTTTAATTTATTTAAAATTGTAACATCACTTCCTTGTGATCCATCAGGATGTTTTACGACATAATTTAGTGTTTTGTCAGAATCTAACTTATCTATCGTTTCAATAAATTGTTGATGCAGATCAACAGAATGTTTTGTTGAATAAAAAAGTTTTGTTTCAGCTTGTCTTAAAATTGGCTTTTCACCAAGATAAAAACTGATAAATTCATTCATATAAGGCATGAGAGCTTTGTTTGAAAGTACTTCGGTGTCTGGAGCGGGGAGAATTGCTAAGTCTTCAGTTTTTCGAAATAAATTTTCAAAGACTGATGTATCATCCCACTTGCTATATATTGAACGCATAAAGAAAAACTTGATGTTTTCTGAAAGTTGTTCCATTTTTCCATTATCACTTGTGAGAGAGTCAGAATCATGCCAAATGGGGATTTCTAAGTTCCTAAAGACATTTGCGAGTCGATTATATTCATGGTCAGCTTGTGTTAACCATGAATTATTTAAGGTATAAGCGTACCCTGGAATATCGTCACTTTCAATTTTTTCCGAGAGCCATTTTTTAGCGAATAAAGAAGCCGCATTGTTTTTTAGATCAATACCTTTTTTACTCGCAAACTCTGAAATGACATCTTCTAGAAATCTATTTCTATTAAGCATAAGATTTCTAAGTTCTGATACTTGGCCACTAGGATGGTGCCTAAAATAAAACTCTTCAATATTTTGAGCATCAATGAGTCCACCAAGATATCCTATATTATCTTCAATAAAAACCCATTCACCATTTGGTGCACGAATTGCATCAGGGCCATAGAGAAAATTAATATCTTCTTTTTTCTTATTTTTCCATTTATGGCGGATTCGTTTCAGTGAATTTCTATTCCAAATTTGCTTAAAAAGAGATTCTACAAACTCTTCAGTAAGAGGTTCATATAAATCAGTTGTCATATTTAAATGACCAAAAATTTTACCTTCTCCGATAATAACATCATAAAAAAACTCTCTCAATGCCCTGGCCCTTTGTTGAGTGGCCTGAATCATTTTACTGTATTCGGCCTTTGATAAAATCAAGGGGACAGGATATATTTTTATTTTGTCGTTCATTGGAAATGTTGTCAGCTTTTGGGCAAAAATTGGATCAATTCTATTAATATCTATTCCACTGCGATCAACAAAATTTTGATAAGGTTTTCTATATTGAGCATTCGAATAGACTTCATTATATGCCGGTAAGTGACGATTAATAATTTGGATTTCTTGCTTGTTTTCGTTCGCTAGAAGTGAAAATGGGATTAATAGACTTAGCAAAATTCGCTTTAACATCTTGGAGCTCCAACAAATATACGCGTGAATAAGAGTAAAACTTATTTACTCAAAGTAGAGTTTTGGAGCAAGTAAAATTATCGAATAACAGAGGTATTTTACATTTTCTAAGCGAAATTTATTTTTACGCAGCATTTAGTTTTCCATCTATTAGATTAGATTTCAGTTTAAAAACAAATGTAGTGTGTTCTTGAGTTAGATCAATTGAGAGTGATCCCTTATGATCTTCTGCAATTTGTTGTGAAATACTAAGACCAAGACCTGTTCCCTTACCTCTAACTTTAGTAGTAAAGAAAGCATTGAATATTTTCTCTGCAATATCATCTGGAATTCTAGGCCCTGAGTTAATGACTTTGACAGTCACGTATTCATTATCAGTCGTGGCCTCTACACGTACCCATTTGTCTTCAATGTACTCAATAGCATCAACAGCATTATTTACTAAGTTTAATATAACTTGAGAGACTTGAACAGGGCGGCAATCTAGAGTGATCGATTCAGGTTCAATTTTGTATTCAATTTCCACGCCATGAACTTTAAGTTTCTCTTGTGAAAAATCAATAGTTTCTTGAATGATTTCAGAAAGAAGTGTTTTTTGAAATGGATCATCGACTCCTTCTCTTGAAAAACTTTTGAGTGCATTGACAACTTTCTCAATTCTCTCAACAGTGTATTCTATTCTCTCTAAGGTTTCTAAAAACTTCTCTTTATTTTCTTCTATTTTATTGTTTTCAATAATTCTTCTAAGGTTTTGGGAATATCCTGCAATGATTGATAATGGGTTTTTAATTTCATGAGAGATACCCCCGGCCATCTCTCCAAGTGCTGCCATTTTTAAAGAGTGTGCTGATCTTTCTCTTTCTTGGGTAAGTTCAGCTTCCATAGATTTGATATCTGAAAGATCCGTCACAACTACTGCAAAGTATTTATTATTTTGAATACCTTTCATGGAAAAAGAAGTTGAAAGAACTTGCGCTTGCTTTGTGATAATCTCAAATTCTGAACTTATGTATTGTCCTGATTGAGCAATCATTAAAAGTTCATCAAGTTCATTTCGTTGCTCGTCTCGCAAGAGGTTGAACATATTAATCTTTTTCAGTTCTAGTAGATCGTATTTAAATAGACTTATTGTTGCCGAGTTCCATTCGATAAATCTCCCATTAATGTCTATAATAAACATCGGTTCATTGGCATTTTCGACAAGCTCTTTGAGAAGATCTGATTCGAGATGTTCTAATTGTTTTTTAAATGAAGTTTTGACAAGGATGATAAGGCCATATTTATGGTTAATTGAATAGAGTTGTCCATATCGCTTAACACCGTTTTTATCCAAAAATTGAAAAGTAATCCACGTTCTCGTTTTTTCTTTTAGCTCTTCAATATTTATTTCTGTTTGATCTTGTTTATATAGGCCTATATGAGCTAAATATAATTGTCCGGATATTTTTCCGAAATTGAAATCAAACTCTTCATTTGTGAAATGAATCTTAGAATGGTTATCAATAACCAACACACCAAAAGGTATGGTTTCTAAAATCGATTTAAAAGTGAGACCTTTTTCCATATTTTACCTTAGTAGATTTATCGGTGTTTTATGAGGTCTTTTTAAGTAAAAAAGGGGATAAAAATTATCTTGAGGATAGAGATGTAAGTGCGATACCTGATAGGGATAGTAAGATGCCAATAATTTTTGGCGTATTTATGGGAATCCCTTCCACAAAAATATCCCAAATAACACTGACAATCGCTTGGGAAGCTATTAATCCAATAGTTAGATTAACTGCGCCAACTTTTGCTAGGGTATAGGGAAACCCTGCAACGATCAAAAAGCCAAAAAGGGCCGGTAAGACAAACCACCATTTATAAGTAAAGATGCCGGATTTAATATGAAAAAAACTGGGAAAAAATTGAGGATTTCTCTGTACATACACAAAAAAAACAAAACAAAACAATGTACTTACTACACTTGAAATTAGAGTTGCCTGAGCAACTCCTACATAATTTGAGATTTGTCTATTAAGTCCACCTTGGAGCATACCAATGATTCCTATAAAGACAGGTAATAGAAAACTCAGTTTCATTTATGTACCTTTTCGATAAGAAGGACTTTTAAATACTGAGATTCAGAAATATTTTTAACTGGAGTACAATCTTGAGAAGGTTTTAAGGATTTTATGATTTTAAAAATTTTTGTTTCCTCAACCATATTTCTAAACTTTTTCATAGGTATATGATGTGTATTTAAGACACATAAGACTTTCCCATTTTTTGTGAGAATATCGCCAACCTTCAAAAGAGTCTCAGGGTATTGCCTAAATGCCTGCGCAGAGTTTTTTCCATTTGAAGAAAAACTTGGAGGATCACAAACGACAAAATCAAATGATTTCTTTTCGCTTTTTAAGAGCTCTAATGCCTTATTTGTGTCCAAAATGATTGAAGTATGTGTACCTTCAAGATCTTTATTAAGTGCAAGATTATCTTCAAGCCAGTTCATATATTTTGATGACAAGTCTACAGATACAACTTCCTTGACACCTTTTTTCAAGGCATACAACGAAAAAGCGCCTGTATAAGAATAAAGATTTAATAGACTGCTGCAATTTTCCAAGTATGGATCCAATTGCATTCTAATAGAGGCCATATCAGTATAGATACCTATATCGTAAAATTGTGAAAGTTTAACCTTATAAAAAATATCAAATTCTTTGATGACGAATTCAGTTTTTTGTTGATCATTGCTCGAAAAACTTTCACGTTTTTCATGTTCTCTTATTTGAAAATGAATCTTTGAGAATTTAATTCTATTTTCCTTAAGGGCCTTTTTTATATTCAACTCTAAGAGAGGTCTTTGTTTATTCCAAAAAAAACAATTTGATTGGATTAAAATATGGTCTTTCAGTTTTAAAATATTCAATCCTGGCAAAAAGTCTTTTTCACCAAACACTAGATACACATTGTCTCTTGAACTACAAAAACGTAAATTTCTATTGATAGATTCTTTTAGTCGATTTAAGAGTTCGCTAATTAATTCTCTAGGCCTTTGATGTGCTCCTTTTTTCCATAATCTAGCTTTTACTTTTGGATGTTCAGGGTCATGAAGTAAAGTCATGGGAGCTTTGTTTTTATCAGTTGTCCAAAGGAGATCACAAGTTCTATCAAATTTATCACTAAAACTATCTTTAGTTATCCAATAATGTCCATTTTTTAAAGCTTTATAAGACATCGGATGAAGGAGTGTATTTTCTTGGTATCTTAAATCTGTTTTCATTGAATATTTCTGTGTTGAAGTTTATCAAGTATCTGCAAAAGCTGATTAGTAATACTAAATGGGTTCTGAGTATCCTTGATTCCCAAATCGTTTAGTTCTCTTAGTACTTCATTTGAAAGTGGTTGATAGGGATCTATTTCATTACAAAGTTTTGAAATTCTTTCAAGATACGTCGAATCGTGGTTTATTTTCTGACTTTTATTTCGTTTATGAATTTCTCTTTCTTTAATCTCGCTCATGAGGGTGAAATTTGGCATAAATAGAGCAGGATGTCAATTTCTAGTATTGAGGGTATCTTGTTTTTAAAATTTATGATTATCATTTTTATTAGTTTCATGATTGGTGCCTTCGTCTTAAATAGTGGAGATAAAGTTCTAGATAAAATAAAATTCATTGTTATTTCTATTAAAAATATATATTTAAAATTTTCAAAAACTCACAAAATTAGAGAAATTATGAAAATGATTTCATATTATGAAATGCAAAATATACAACTACAAATACAACGTCCAATACCACAGTATAGTTTTTATACAAATTTACTTGAATTTTTAATTCAGGCCAAATTTAAACTTGGCGCTGAAATCACCGAAATCTTGCAAGAACTAAAAGAAAAACTACTCGTTGAACTCAAAAATCAAACTAAATTAGAAAGTATCCACAGATCTTCCTTTATTCAATTTTTTATTATCTCAGTTTTTTCTTTTATTGTGATACTCATGACTATTCATATTCTGGATATAAAAATTGAAGTAAGACCTCTTTTCTTGTCACTTCTCTGGCAAGGGGTTGGGATTTTTGTCTATTACACATTAGTGAGGAGTATGGACAAAAAAATATTGAATCAAAGTTTACAATTTAAGGCCAGTTTTTACTCATTTCTTTCCCTTAGACCTCTACCGTTATCAATTCAAGATAAACTCGAAATGTGTTCGTTAAAAAATCTATACACACATAAAGACTTGCTTACAGAAAAGTTTTTAGAAGTTATTCACCAGTATGTGAAAGTCGGGCAATGTAATGAGCACGAATTAAAAATAATTTCTCGAGAACTGAATATGATTCAAGAAGAGAAATTAGATCAACTCAATAAAAAAGTTCAGGCCTTGAGATTCTTTGTTTTATGTGTTTTTTTCTTTACTTCTTATTTGTTCAACATTTTACAGCTCTTTGGTCAGATTGGAGTTGCTGAAATCTAAGCTTCGTATTAGTTTAGTAACAATTCTATTTTTACAAACGCGAGGCATTAATGAATGATAAACAAATAATTTACTCTATGCATAAGTGTGGAAAGGTTCATGGGACAAAGCATGTTCTCAAAGATATCTCTCTGTCTTTTTTCTATGGAGCTAAAATAGGTGTCCTTGGTCTAAATGGAGCTGGTAAATCTTCACTCCTTAGAATCATGGCCGGCCAGGATGAAAACTATATTGGCGAAATTTCAAAATCAAAGGGATACTCTGTCGGTTTTCTAGAGCAAGAACCAAAATTAGATGGAGAAAAAACTGTAAGAGAAATAGTTTCTGAAGGTGTTCAAGAAGTTATGGATCTCTTAACTGAGTTTGACGAACTCAATGCAAAGTTTGCTGAACCTATGAGTGATGATGAAATGAATAAATTACTCTCAAAACAAGCAACATTACAAGACCAGCTTGATGCTTGTAACGCTTGGGACATAGATAGTCGTCTTGATCTTGCTATGGATTCTCTACGTTGTCCTCCAGCTGATCAAAAAGTTGGAGTTCTATCTGGAGGAGAAAAGAGAAGAGTTGCATTGTGTAGACTACTGCTGCAAGAACCGGACATCTTATTATTAGACGAACCAACTAACCATCTTGATGCTGAAACTGTATGGTGGCTCGAGAGGCACTTACAGCAATATAAGGGAACAGTTATAGCAGTTACACACGATAGATATTTTCTTGATAATGTAGCTGGATGGATTTTAGAATTAGACAGGGGAAAAGGAATCCCATTTGAAGGAAATTATTCTTCTTGGTTAGATCAAAAGGCCAAGAGACTGGCCGTCGAAGAAAAACAAGAGTCAAAAAGACAAAAATCATTAAAAGAAGAGCTTGAATGGATTCGTTCAAATCCAAAGGCCAGACAAGCAAAAAGTAAAGCGCGTATTACTCAATATGAACAAAGACTAAAACAGAGCAAAGAAAATCGTAATGAAACTTCTGAAATACCAATTCCTTCAGGCCCAAGGCTTGGAAATAATGTAATTGAAGCTAAAAATGTTTCAAAAGCATTTGGTGACAAGTTACTTTATGAAAATCTTAGCTTCAAACTACCTCCAGGGGGTATCGTAGGGATTATTGGGCCAAACGGAGCAGGGAAAACAACTTTATTCAAAATGATCACTGGACAAGAAAAACCAGATTCAGGTGAATTTAGTGTTGGAGATACAGTAAAACTCGCCTACGTTGATCAGTCTAGAGAAATGGATCCAGAGCAAACTGTACTTGAAGTTATAGCTGGAGAAAATGAATTCATTGACGTCGGTGATAAGCAAATTAATGCAAGAGCATATATTTCAAAATTTAACTTTTCAGGTGATCAACATGGGAAGAAAGTAAGCTTACTTTCTGGTGGAGAGAGAAATCGAGTCCATTTGGCCAATATGTTAAAAAGTGGTGGAAACGTACTTTTGTTGGATGAGCCTACAAACGATTTGGATGTAAACACTCTAAGAGCATTAGAAGAGGCCTTAATGGAATATCCAGGTTGCGCAGTTGTAATATCGCACGATAGGTACTTCATAGATCGATTAGCAACTCATATTCTTGCTTTTGAAGGTGATTCACAAGTTGTTTGGTTTGAAGGAAATTTCTCTGATTATGAGGATGACAAACGCCGAAGACTTGGTGAGAAGGCCCTAGAACCTCATAGAATGTCTTATAAAAAACTTAAGAGAGATTAAAGAAGTAAGGTTTTTTTATTTGATTCATTTTGTCGCTTTAATGCATTCATGTTTTCATATTCAGCAAATGCTGAAACAGGGAGCGTGTAATGCATTATGGTCTATTCTTTCTTATGGCCGGATTGTTTGTATCCTGCGGTGATTCTAGACAGAACTTCAATAAACACACTGATAATGATTTTAACCCATTTTACGTTTCCTCTTTAGAAAACGCAGAAGAGGTAAAAGTTGGTGAAGTTTATTATGTCCATGCAGATGGGCTGAGACTAAGATCTACTGACTCAACTGAAGATGATGAGAACATTATTCGAGTTCTTTCAAGAAATGAAAAAGTAAAGGTGAGAAACTTAAACTTGAATTTAGCTGAAAATTTTGTTGAAGTAGAAGTAATCTCAAAATCGAATATTTCAGAAATTGGTTTTGTAAGTTTTAGATATTTGGAAAAAACTCCATCTACAGCACCAGTGAAATTTTCAGAAGATTCAAACAAATATTTTATTATACAAAATATTGCAACTGAAAGAATTAGATTATATGAAAGAAATTTCAACGGTGGCCCTCACCGGATAATTTTAGAATCAGAGCTTGCAGTCGGAGAAGATGACAAAACTTCAAGATCGATTTTAGGAACATTTAAAATTGTAAGTTGGCACAAATTCTACAGGGATAACCTGGGGAGATACCCTAGTTGGTATGATCCAGATATGAATGAAATACTACCACCACTTCCAGGTCTTGGTTGGAGAGCTTGGTTTAGTGATAAATATACAGATGGGGCCAGTATGAGAGGAGCGTTTGGTTGGTTTACAGCTAAAGTAGCACCTAGGGCCAGTTCACAATGGATTCATGGCACAATAGGTTGGGGAGAGGAGAAACGAAAATATATTTTTGAAACAAAAGAAATGTTAGCAAATATATTTGCTTCTCCGAGAAGTCATGGTTGTTCAAGAACAGATAATGAAACTATCGCTTATATTAATAGTTTTGTCCCTGTCGGTACACTTGTATTCAAGGTGTATGCCAAAGAATTTGCCAGTGATAAATATGTGAATGATTACTCTAAACCTAGAAAAATTTGGAATTATATTTTGACTAAAAATGGGGTGAGGACAGATGGACAAAAAGCTGATGCCGAAGTTGTCCTTTCTGATAAAACACCAGTCCGAGATTTTTTAGAAGTTGGAAATTATTCGATAGATAGTTTTCCAAATGCAGTAAAACTTGATTCAACATCTGGATTCTTAGATGATTTTAGAAGGAAGATTAAAGAAACGGGAAATGTATATGGTATTAGTGATTCACAATTTGTTGGAACGTATGATGTTACAACCGGAAAACTGTTTAATTATAGGCACCCTTCAGTTCTAACGGTGGGTGGTTATGAGCAGTTTGCTGTGAACTTACCAAATTTTGTTACAGAGTGAAGTATGTTAAATAAATTTAATTATGTATTCATATTAATCGTTTTATCTCATAGCGTTTATTCTCAAATCAAGTGTTCTGTTACAGAGAGACTTTTCTTCCGCGATCACACAGAATCTAAAGTATTTGAAATGAAGCAAATTTCTAATCTTGATATGGTCAAACTAGTAGTTGATACTGAGAAATTTTATGCATCATTAACTGAATATGAAGAAGACGATTTTCTAATGAATTTTTCTTATAATCCTAAAAATTTAGAAGGAGTAATAACCAGAGGTACTTTCGTTTCGGGTGAACTAAGTACCTCTCTGGTTTATAGAGATAAAGTCTATAGAATTTTATGCATAAAAAATTAAATGTCATAATATAAGAGATTCAATTTTTTTAGATTCCAATGGGATGACAAGAAATTACATCATCTGGACCTATTGAATGTGTATGTGATGATCTCCAAATTAGTTTCACATTATAATCAATATCAGTCCATGCTATTAATTTTTAAACTTGTCTTAAGTCTACTAATTGTAATTTATAATCATCTTCATATTTTCCAAAGAAAACCAGTTGGGGAGTTCTTTTGTAGACAGGAAAGCTTAAACGTTTAAGACCTGTTTAGGTAATTCTTCTTGTTCACAATATTTTTTTGAATTTTTATCGAGTAGTCCAATCAAACAAGGGATTCCGATAACTATAAGTAAGCTAGGTAACATTAATCCAGATAATATGATTCCTGTTATCCAGGCCCAATATTTACCTTCTTTTAGGGCAAGTGATACTTTTGAGTAAAGTATGGCAAAAGCAAAAAGGAATATTCCAAGAACGATAAATGTAATCAAATTAAATGCGTTAAAATTGTGGCCATTGTTTGAAAAAATTCCAAATACGATAATGAGAATTGAAAATATAGAGTAAAAATAAGACATAATTTTAAAAAGAATAATTGTTATATTTAAAGATTTAGGCATTTCCATTTTATTGCTCCAGTTAAATTATTAGTCATTTGAACAATAAACATTCAAAAGCTGATAAAAACAAGAGCTTTGAAAAAAATACCTTGATTAATTCAAATATGAAAAGTGATTTATTGTAAATAGAATGAACTATTCACAGAGATAAGCAGTTGAATGTACTTTCCATTCCTTCCCGTTTCGAAATTCTTCATCAAATGTAATTGCATTTGCACCCTGATCACCTGCTAGATTTCGGGCGTGATTTTTGGCCAAATCTAAACTCCCATTATCATTGATCCCAATAACTTTTGTGACAACTTCACAATTACTTTTTTTAGTTGGCATGACCTTAACATTTTTTCCCGCTGTTAATTTAGTTTTTGAGACGGAACAACTGGCGATTATCATGGCCATGAGGATGATTATTTTTTTCATTTAATAGACTCCTATTCTTAAAGACCTCTATATGTTCATAGATAGGCCCATGAAGGTCAAGTCCTTTTAGAAGAATAACTTCTAGGATTCTTTTATTTTCCATATGGATAACAATATCAATTTGAGAAACAAGAGTCTGTTTTAGGGCATCGTAATGGATAAAAGGACGCGAAGAGTAAAATGCATACAGATTTATTAATCTATTTATAGAATCCACAGCACTGTTAGCATGGAGAGTAGAGATAACTCCTTTTTGTCCAGTATTTAGATTTGTGATAAGTCCATCAACTTCACTTCCTCTGATTTCACCAATTAGCGTACGTGAAGGAGACATTCTTAGGGAATACGAAAGCAGTTGTTGTTGGTTATTATTTTCATCAGAGAGCAAATAAGTAACATAGTTAGAATCGATTTGAATTTCTCTCGTATCTTCGATGCAAATAATATGTTCATCATTATTAAAATAATTTGTAAGACAATTAAGCAATGTTGTTTTTCCACTTGAAGTCATTCCTGTTATTAAGATATTCATTTTTTTTTGAATGATTCCTTTGAGAAATTCTAATTGCTCAGAAGAAAAATTAAATTGTTCAATTCCAATTTGTTCAGTTCTGTTCTTTCTAAAAAATGCTTTAGGATTTCCATTATTTATTGAAGGATGTATTAGTGAAATTCTGTATTTTTGTGAATTTATTGTACTTTGAAATGACACAAAAACGTGTTTGGCATTCCATTCCTGTTTTTCTCGGATGACTAAGATTTCAAGAAGGTACGGCAGATAGTTTATTTTAACATAATTTGGAGAGCTTGGAATTTTCTGAATTTGATTTTCAGAATGAATAATAATTTCATCAAATTCTTGATCTAATAGTAAAATGAGATCATTTAAATTCAAAAGATTTTCTAAAAAAATCGCAATAAATTCTTTTGATCTTTGATCAAGTAATATAGAATAGAGAAATTCGAAGTGTACCAAAAACTCTTCTGTTTGAGGTAGATTTTCTTTTTTAAGAAAGACATCTAAACACTCTAATGTTTTTGATGTCAAATAATCTTCATTACAACTATATATTTTCTCGTATTTCATAAAAACATCTCTTCAAGGGTTGCATAAACGACAAAACGCTTTATAACTTGGTGGTCATTTTGATATGAGAATAAATTACCCAGATAGGGAATATTTCCGAGAACTGGAATAAAAATTTTAGTTTTAATTAGAGAAGTGTGATTTAAATCAAAAAGTAAAATAGGTTTCTTTGGAGAGATAAATATTTCTGATTTGCCTTTTGCTCCTGAAATAGATTCAGATTCGTTTTTATGTGTGGACTGTGTAGAATATATCAATTTGTATTGTTCCTCCTCTTTTTTTAATTTGAAATTCATCTTTAGACCAGAGAATTTCCAATTTGAAGAAATCTGTCCATTTTCTTTGAAACTCTTATACTCGTTATCTTGCCCAAGTGAAAAAGAAGAATCCTTGTCTAATAGAATTTGCAAACGTTGTGTATGTTCTTTAGAGATCTTAACAGTGGATTCATCGATAAAGATATTTCTTTTGGCCAAAATCTGGTTAAAACTTTCATGTAGTATTTCTTCATAAGTAAGAATTATACTATTAAGTCCAATATCAAAATTTTGCTCATCGACATTATCAAACTCAAGATACTTCACAAAGAGAATGTAATTCTTTTTTTCACTTTTCGATTTATCTATTTTTATAAATTTTATGAAATATAATTCATTCAATTCATTTTTTTCTTCTATGCGAGGGGGGTCATTTTTGGGGTAATAACATTCAAATACGATTTTCTTCAAACGACATGAATAATTTAAATGTTGATGATCAAACAAATGTCTTATGAGTTGAAGTTTTTTTTCGTCCGCCAAATTTTTTGCAAGGGTTAGTTTGTCCATGGAAAAAGAGTGTTCTTGAGATAAAGTAATAACTTTTTTGTAGACATCCTCATTGTCTATGAGTCCACTTACAGAAATTTTTTGATTTAAATAAACAGTATTTAAATTTAATTCAGACATTTGTTGAGAGACTAATGTGTAATCATCAAATTTTTTCTTGGGTATTACGACCAAGTCATAGGTTGTAAGAGTTGGATTCCAGACTAAGATTTGAGATATTCCTAATTTAACACCTTTAAGTACTAAGATTTTTTTATTTGGTATGTATTTCCCATTAGCGATATCAGGTTGTGAGACAGAAAAATTTTGGAGGTTTGGTAATTTTAGTATTTTTGTTTCACCTATGCGCGTTATGATTCGCCTAGAGTAGTCTATCGCTCTTAAATCCTCCACATTTGAATCCTTTTCCAAGGCCATAGAGGAATTGAAATTGACAAGTAATAGCAGACCCGGTAGAAGATATTGTCTTATACGTAGATTGAATGGTTTTCTTAGTCCAAATAGGGGTTGAATTATGGTATCTAGAACAAAAGTGACAAGAAATAGAAGAGTAAGTAAAAAGAAAAAGGCCGGGCAAAAAAGAAAGGCCGCGAATAAAAATAAAGGGACAACTCCCAAGTTCGCAATCCACCAAAAATAATTAGCAAAGTTTAAATAGTAGATATTTTTTCTTGCTTGAGCAACCTTGAGTTGCTCTTTTTTTATTTGAGTAGTTTTCAAATGGACCTCATTTCATTAAAAAATTGATTTAAATCTTCTGCAAGTCTTGCAGTTGCTTTTTGTCGAATGATTTCCCCTTTTTTCGAACATAACTTGATAAGTGCCCTTTTTGGTTTTTCACATTTTAGTTGTTCCTTATTAAAAAGAAAGTCAGAAGCTTTTAGGCCATATTCTTTTATAAGAATAGATCCAATCGTTTTTGCCATTTTCGAATTCATTTGCAGCTCAATAATCTCAGCTTTAGCTCCAAAACACATTGAGATTAACAAGCACTTAAAGATGTATTTCATAATTAATTTTCCTCTTAGGTTTTTTGATTTTTTTAATGAGATCTGTACGTGTTACGGGAAATGCCAGTAGGCCGTCTTTTTCTTTACTAATAGCATCTATCAAATGTTTATCACTAATTTGAACCATAAAAATAGTTTCATCCTTGTTTGATTCATCATTTATTTTTTCAAGGATAACGGCCCTTTTTGAAATGATATTGAAATCTCTATCTGTAAGTATCACTTCACTTCCTTGCTCAGTAAGTTTTGTATAGTTCTTTATTTTTAGTGCTATATGTTTAAATCCCTCGGGAATGATTTTATTACTCTCTGCAGGTGGAAAAGCTATTAAATAAGTAATCGAATTTGTTAAAAGAAGAGCAATAAAAAATTTTACCATCATAATTTTATCTAATTTTGATTCCTTAACCAAAAAACGGTTTTCTTGACTTAGATTTTCTTCCATTGTTGATTGAACTCCATACGTAGCTTTTGTCTCATTTGAGAGTGTTTTAGGAGATTGTTGTATAGGAAAACTATCACATAAATGAGAAAGCAAGTTGCAAATACCGCCTCAATCATTGCATACCCTCTATTGTGATTTCCTTTACGTCTGATGATACATCTCCTGTACTTGTATTAAATTCAACTGTAACTTTTTCATTAGTCACTCTAGATTTAAAATAAATCGATCTAAACGAACTGTTCGTTATAGGTAAACCTTCTAAATCGCGAAAAAGTTGAGCTAAACTTCCTTTGAATGGAATGTTTTTTAAGTCAAAAATATCTGAATGTGGAGAGCAATATTTATGTAAGCCGATATTTGTCAAAAATAATATATGTCTGGCATCTTGAAAATTTTGAATTGCTATGATGAGATTTGTCGTCATCGTTGCAGTTTGTGGAGATAATAAACCAAGTTTTACTAATTTTAAAGAATCACTCGAAATATTAATATCGTGAATATAGGTCTTATATTCTTTAGTTTTATACTTAACACAAAGTAGAAATTTATATTGAGCACGAGTAGCGAGAAGTGTTTTTTTCGAAATACCTAAACAGAGTACACTTAGTAAAAAGATAATATTAATCATTAATATATAAGAAATTGTACTGAAACCCTTATTGTGAATATTCTTCTTCAAGATTATATTCCTCAAGATATAAAATTTTTTTCTTGTGATTAACTTTAAGTTCAATGTTATTTTTCAATGTAAAAATATTGTTAAAGGAGTATTCATAATTATTTGAACAAATTGAAAAACGTTTAATCTCTTTACCTTTAAGCATTACAGAGGACATTTCATAAATCCATTTTTGATCGAATTGTATACCGCAAAATGTTTTTATGACTGGTTTATGAGCTAAAGTAAAAAAAGTCATAAAGAGGGTGAAGGATAAAACCGACTGGATCATTACCAAATTCGGATCTGCTTATCTATTTTTTTTTCCATCAGTTCGATTTTCTTTTTGATCGTTCCGCCATATTGTTTAACCGCGAATAGGCAAAAAATGCCTATCAGAGATGAAAGAATGACATACTCCATAACTCCTTGACCTCTTGAATTTTTTATCAATTTTTTCATATAGATATCCCCATTTCGTTAGTGTTGGAGGTGTTATGGCATTTTTTATTCCAATAACGAAGTAAAGTATGTGGTTATTTTATAATTGAAATTTGGTACTAAATCTAAGCTACTGGTATTATTGCAAAAAAAGCCTATTGCAAGAAATTTCACTACTGATTAGAATTTTTAATATGAATGAAAAAACTAAATTATTTATTTTTGATCGTGTAGAAGTTATCTTGATCTTTCTATTTATGATCATGATTGCAATCACTTCATTTGTGTTTGGGGTGAGAGTTGGTAAAAAAATACCTTACGCTCAAGCAGGGCTCACTCAGCAAGATAGAATGACTATAGAGATGAAATCCAAGGAAGAAGAGAGGGTTGAAAAAGTTCTTGAGGATGAAAAACAAAAAATCCAGAAATCTGCCGATATTGGGTCACAATTGGAACATAAATTAATCGAGGAGATGAAAAAAGTTGGAGAGGGTAGATTAGAAAAAGAAGTTCCACAAGTTAATAATATGAAAGAGGAAATTGAGGTTGAAACTCCATCAGTAACAGATGCACTTGAAAAATTCAAAAATAATTCAGATGTAAATCAACAAAGTCCAGTTGATAATCAGGAAAAAGAAAATAAAGAATTAAGTGGTAAATATACAATTCAGCTTGCCTCATATAAGAGCTATTCAGATGCTGAAGAATTTGCTCAATCGTATAAGATGTTAGGTTATTCTCCGATTATTAATGAAGTAGAGCTTGAAGGAAAAGGAACTTGGTTTAGAGTTTCTCTGGGAGCTTTTGAATCAATCAATGAAGCTAAGAAATTTATTGTTGACAAAAAAAGTCTCTTTACGGGCTCGAAATATACAATTAGTACTCTTTAGAGGGCTTCATAATTATCAGAACTAGAAATATTATCTAAATCTACAACATCGATAATGACATATCCTGATGAATCTTGCGCATATAGTTTTTTATTTGAAGAATCAACATATAGGTCATAATAAACGGATTCATAGGAATAATATATCGTTTTTAAGACTGGCGAACTTTTGGTTGAGACATTCACAATATGTAATCCATTCCAGTCTGTTCCGAAGTAAAGATAATCTCCATCAACAAATAGGGAATATATGTCATCATCATAGGGATAGGATCCAATAAATTGTGCATAAGAAGGTGAATTCAGATCATAAATTTCTATAGAAGAATAACTATTAACTGCATATAAGTAACTTCCGTCACCAAACATTTTATTAATAGAACCACTACTTGGAAAATTTGTTAGATGTAAAATATTATCTTTATCTGAAACATCTAATACATCAATTCCATTTGACCCATCTGCTATAAAAGCTATATTTTGATATACATAAATTGCTTCTGTTGTACCTATTGTATTGTAAGAACCTTTGGGGATAGGTGAGTCTATATTAGTGATATCTAAAATTTCTAAACCATTGTTTGTACTCAAAAGATAGAGATAATTTCCAAATATATTAATTGATTTGTGAATTCTGCTCCCTAGATCATATATATTTGTTGAAACAATATGTTCTATATTTGAAATATTGATTTTGTAAAGATATTGATCGGACATGACAATGTAGTTATTTCCTACAATTTTTGCATCCCTTACGAAAACAGGAAGTTCAATTTTGGTAATGATCTTTGGTTTTTGTGGATCTATTTGGTCAATAACTACCACTCCAAAGTTTTCATCAGTAAAAATTAAGTATCGATTATCTTTAATGTGAAAATTATCAGGAATATCTAGAGAGGGAAATCTGTCTTCTTTTGTAGGGGTTAAAGGATCACTCCCTAAATCTAACATGTAAATCCCCTTGTTTCCATGTGCAGAAAATATTTTGTTTCCACTTCCAAATACTCTTAAGGGGGCCGCATTATTAACATCTGAAATTTCAAAAGAGGAATTATTCGTATCATTGCTAATTTGAAAAGATTTCATACCTTGTCCATAAATATAAGCATACAAATAGTCTCCATAGACATCCAATGAAGTAGCATAATTACTTCCAAGATTTTTAACAAATGTAGGAGATAGTGGATTTGCAACGTCTACAACTTCAATTGGATTTAATCCAAGAAATAACTTATCACCACTGATTGCTATATAAGTCAAATTTCCTATTGCTATTGGAGTATAATTTCCACTGTAGGACATGGATGAAGGGTTTTGTACGTCAATAATATCAAGTCCATTTGCGGAACTTGAGACATAAGCATATCCTCCGCTTGCAATCACGGAACGATGTGATGAAGTAAAAATGAGATTGCCAATATATGTCGGATCTATTGCTTCAGAAATATTATAAGAACTTAAACTATTTGTTGTTAGGGCAAAAAGAGTATTCCCTGAAATTGAAATTGGCCTATAGCTTGTAATATTAATATTTATTTTCGTAATATATTCCGGAATTTTTGGATCATTAAGTATTGAATAAATAGCAATATGACTTCCAGGTGATGAGATGAAGAGGTATCCATCTTTCTCTTCAATTTGGCTTAGAACATCATGGTCAATGGGTTGATGATAAACTTGTATAAATTCAGAACCTGAAACATCAAATACAGATAAACCACCTGATCCATGCGTCACATATGCATAATCATTTTTGACAAATATATCCAAAACTTCTCCACCTAGAGTAGTTGCTAAACTACTTTGGACAATTTGAGTCAATGAAGGTTGCTCGTTAAATTTATCTGAGAAATTTTTATAGTTAACCTTCATACTGCCTATGCCGCAGCTATTAATTATTAAAATTGTAATCAGTAGCAGGAATCTATTCATTTTATTATTTTATACTTTTTTCTAAATATCCAAGAATATTAATATAACCTGTTGAAAATATTGAAATATGCTTAAAGCTGAGGTGCCACATAGATTTGTCAAATATGCATAGAATGAGCAATGACGACATTTTTTCAATGTTTTTAAGTTTCGAACTCTTATATTGTAAAACTATCCAATTCACTTAATTGTTTGGATAATTTTTCATATTGGGATAGTTTTGGTTTATTTGTTTTTTGGATTGAAACGAAAAGAATTGGAATTTAATGATGGTGAACTTTAAAAAAAATTTCCAAAGAGAAAATTCATTAGAATCCAAATCTAAAAAAATCTACATAAGAGCGAAATAAACTAATACCACCATCAGTTGTTTGGACTTCTTAGTTTGGAAAATAGACTATTGTGTTAGTATAAGATATATTTTGGCGAATCGTAAAAACGGAGAATAAATGAGTACATATATAGCAGTTATGGCCGGAGGACAAGGGACAAGGTTTTGGCCTGAATCAGTCAACTCGAAACCTAAACAATATTTAAAACTAATTGGAGAAAAGTCTCTCCTTGAACAAACACTTGAGCGCTTTGAAGGATTGGTTGAAGTTGATAAACGTTTTATCATAACAGTAGAGCAACAGATTAAACTCGTTTTAGAAAATTCAGGACAAATATTTAATTCTCAAAATTTAATAATTGAACCGAGTGGCAGAAATACTGCCCCCTGTATACTTTTAGGGATTGCTCAATTACTTACAAGTGGTGCTCAGGACAATGACATCGTTGCCATTGTCCCTGCTGATC
Source organism: Halobacteriovoraceae bacterium (assembly GCA_020635115.1). Taxonomy (NCBI): domain Bacteria; kingdom Pseudomonadati; phylum Bdellovibrionota; class Bacteriovoracia; order Bacteriovoracales; family Halobacteriovoraceae; species Halobacteriovoraceae bacterium. Next base: position 124,293 of record JACKAK010000009.1, read on the forward strand.
ATGTTATTTTGAACAAAAAAGGATTTCAAGAAACACTAAAATTGGCAATTGATCATGCAAATATAAACAGTGAAATTGTGACCATAGGAATTAGGCCAAACTTTCCACATACGGGTTATGGCTACATTAAAAAAGATTCTCATGACAAAAATAAAGTCGCTAAAGTTGAAAAATTCGTTGAAAAACCAAATCTTGAGACGGCCAAAGAATATGTTTCTTCTGGAGAGTATTATTGGAATGCTGGTATGTTTGTGTCAAAACTAGGGACTTTACTTGCTGAATTTGAACGTCATGCTCCAGAAATTTTTCGCTATTTTACTGATCTAAAGAATGCATTAAAAACTAAAAGTCATCTCGCAGAAATCTACAATAAAATTCCAAAAGACTCAATTGACTATGCCATCATGGAAAAGTCTCAACAAGTTTCAATAATAGAAGCAGATTTTGATTGGAATGATCTTGGATCTTGGGATGCACTTGAATCAGTGATTGAAAAGACTGGTGGTAACATTAATGCCAGCTCAAAAGATGTAATTGCGCTCAATTCTCAGGGAAATATTATCTATGCACCTGGAAAATTAGTTTCACTGGTTGATATCAATAACTTGATCATTGTCTCAAATGAAAAAAACGTACTTGTCTTACCAAAAGATAAATCTCAAAGAGTGAAAGAAGTCGTGGAAATTTTAAAAGGCAATCAGTGCTTTAAAGATTTCTTATAAAATTATCTGAGCGCTTAAAAACATCATCAATATTTTTCAAATATATATTTTTTATTTCAGAAAAATCTGGTCTAGGTAGGTTGATTTTTATTCCACAATCAGACATAAGCTGAATTAAAGTATCATAAAAAACATCTCTAGAATTTTGTTCATGTCCCTTGAATGCAGCTTGTTGAGTAAGTTCGTATAGTTTTTCTCTGGTTAAATCAGACTGTAAAATCAATTGATGTAAGTAAAAACTTGATAGATATGTAAAATTATTTTCTACTTTTTTTTCTATGAATTCTTTATGGATAACAAGATTGTTAATTGTATTTGTCATGCGTTTAAGTGCATATGAAATTAATCCAAAATTATCAGGTAAAATCATCCTTTCAGCAGATGAATGTGAAATATCTCTTTCGTGCCAAAGTAAGGTGTTTTCATGGGCAACAATAAGATGTGATCTGAGTACTCGTGCCAGTCCTGAAAGGTTTTCTCCAGAAATTGGATTTTTCTTATGGGGCATAGTTGAAGAACCTTTCTGTCCTTTTGCAAAACCTTCATGAAGTTCAGCGATATCAGAGTGATGGAGATGTCTGATTTCAAGGGCGGTTCTCTCTATGGCGTCAGCGATGAGTGAGTTTATGTTTATGAGTTTTGCAATCCGGTCTCTTGGAATGACTTGAGTAGAGACTTCTTCAACTTTTAGTCCCAACTCACAGGCAACGTCGGCCTCGATATCAGTGGATAGAATTGTGTAATTTCCTACCGCTCCTGAAATTTGACAAGTCAGTTCATTATTTTCAAATTCACAAAGATCCTTGTAACGTCTGGCCAATTCAAGTGCAAATCCAAGCCATTTTTGTCCAAAACTCATAGGCTCTGCATTCATTCCATGAGATCTTCCCATACACAGAGTGTTTTTATGTTCAATTGCAAGTTTTTGTAATGAGATGATGAGATTATTAAGCAGGGGTTTGTAAAAAGCAATTGAGTCTTTCAATTGTAAAGTTAAGGCCGTATCAATGATATCAGAGGAGGTGACTCCAAAATGAAAATATTTACTTACTTTCGGGTCAAGGTTTTCTGTAATTGAGGTGCAAAAAGCTATAACATCATGTCGCGTTATTTGTTCTATTTCATCAATTCGACTTGGGTTTATGATGCACTTCTCTTTTATTGTTTTATAAGTGTTTTGAGGTATTATGCCTCTTTTTTCGAGGGAATTTAATACTGCAAGCTCAACTTCAACATATTTTTCAAATTTATGTTTATCTGCCCAGATTTGGGCGATTTCAGGTATTTCATATCTAGGGATCATGAGTCCTCACTTATTTGTTAAGATCTAAACCCTTTTTGGATTTTGCCATATTTTCGAAATTCTCTCCTGGAAAATCCTCTATCCCTATTGTTTTGGCAAGCATTATTTTATATTTGAAATGTTCAAATTTAGTCTCATCATATTCAATAAGAGATTCAATATAGAAGTCCAAAGCTTCTCTATAATCTTGAAATGAAACTTTTCCATCATTAAATTCATCAATAAGTTGATTAAAACTTTTTTCATCATTTGCAATTTGTGCTTCTAGAATTAAAACTCTGTTTTGAAGATTGATAATGGTTTTATAAATCTGACGTAATAAGGTTTTCGCACGATGATTAGCATATTCTAATTTATGTTTTGCTAATTTTTTATCAATGAGTGCTTTTTCTGTAAGATTCTTATTTAAAAGTCCATTTTCGCCAAAGAGTGTCCATTGTGAATCTAAAGTAGCGACGATATCAATATCATTAATTAAACTAGATGTTCCCGATGTGGAACTATCTGATGTTGCATACCTGGAATCAACACTTCCAACATTATAGCTGTGCTTGAAAGCACCAAGAGATACAGTAAACTTGGGGAGAGGGAGATTTTCTTTTAAAGCAAGTTCATGGCCTTTACTTGCAACTTTTAGATCCTTTGTGGCCTCAAGGATTTCAGGATTATTATTTTTAGCTAGTTCTAAAACTTCAGAAAGTGCGAGCCTAATTTTAGTAAACTCTAGCTCATCAATAACGATATAACTTGGATTGTTTTCATCTTTCAATAATATGGCCATACTTTCATCGGCCTGAATGCGAGCTATTTTCGCTTCATAATAAGAACGTTGTGCTTTTAGATACTCTGTCCGTGATTGATAAAAATAGCGTCGATTAATTTTTCGAGCAGTGACTTTTTCCTTCATCAATCGATACATATACGTTGCATGTCTCAATTTTTGTTTGTAATGATCCTCAGTTCGTTTTATTTTATCGAGTTCAAAATATCTTATAAATAAGTCATGTTTTAGAGATCTTCTTTCTTCATTGTATTCTTTTTTATCACGTAAGAATTCTAATTGAGACATTTGATAATTCAAATAATCTTTTCCCCAATTAAAAACAGTATAATCACTTATTGCAAGACCAAAAGAGCCACTAGGTATAGACGAGCGATCATCCGTTTCTCCTCCACCAGGTTTAAGTGTTCCAACACTATGAGTACTTGTGTTAAAGGTGAGACTTATCTTTGGATACCAGTAATTGAGATACGTATCTCTCCAATTTAAATCGAGCTTACGTTCTTGCCAGTCACGAATTTTTTGGTCGTAACTCTCTCTTAATCCTTCTTCCAAAACATCTTTGAGTCTAATTGTTTTAGAATAGGGATTAAAGGTCTGTGAGGAGGTTTGTTGAATAAATTGTCCACTATCAGATTTCATTTCAATTTCTTTTCGAGATAATGTTTTATCGATATCGGTATCTTGCGCCAAAATATTTGAAGAAAGCAGCAAGTAAAGAATTGAAAATAAAGACAAACAAATCATATCGTCTATTTTCAAAGAAAGAAGTGCCAATAGTCAAATAATAATAAACTTATTTAATAAGTTCTTTTTTTGGTTCTAGTGTAATACCTGGACAACCTTTGCGAATGATTTTCTCTTCGAGATTCGCTATTTTAATTTGCATGAGCGAGGCCTCTCGAATCACTGCGTCACGATTGATTTTGAGTTTTGTAATAACAGATTTTCTATTTGGGGGTGCTTTTTTTATTAGGTTTTCGGCCCTCAGCCTTAACGCGAGCAGTCTTTGTTTGAATGTTAAACGATCATTTCTTTGTTTTAAAAGTTCTCTACAATTTGCACTAATACTAGGATCTGAAATTTTGTTTTGTCTCAGTAAATCAGCATTTTCCTGACAATAAACATTATTTAAAAATAAAATGACTAATAATCCTATAATTTTTAATAGTTTCATTTCAACAAAAACCCTAGAAAAAAGGCCATCACCTTCAAATAGTTTAACATAGATATTAAATTATAAGGCAAAAAGTGATAGGCTGGTGCTTTAAATTGAACGGAGAGGTCTGTTAATGTCCAATGATTTATCGAATCAGGACGTACTCATTTTAATTCCTGCTAGATACGCTTCAACGCGATTTCCAGGTAAGCCACTCTGTAAAATTTTAGGAAAAAGTATGATCCAGAGAGTTTATGAAAATTGCATAAACTCAGAGATATCAACATATGTAGTTACTGATAATGATGAAATCGAACTACATGTAAAAGACTTTGGTGGTCAAGTTATAAGAGTTGATGATGATGTACCTTCTGGTACTCAAAGAATTAAACTTGCTCTAGACCGTTTTCTAAAAGATAAAAACTATAAATTTATTATCAATGTTCAAGGGGATGAGCCACTTTTAGAAGGAAAAGATCTAAGAAATCTTATTCAGTTTCATAGAAATTCCAATTTCGCAGTTACTACTTTTGTGAGCGAGAGACCCTATAAAAATACCAAGAATGAATTTCAAGATTGGAATAGAGTTAAGGCCGTATTAGGTGAAAACGGACGATGTGTATATTTTTCCCGTTCTCCTGTACCTTATGATCGATATAACAAAAGAAGTAAGTGGTACTTACATATCGGAGTTTATTGCTACACTATGGAATCACTGAATAGATTTCTAGATTATAAAACAACTGAACTGGAAGAAATGGAGTGCTTGGAGCAATTGAGATTGATGTCCCACGGACTAACATATGGGGCCCAAATACTATCTCATGAATTAATTGGGGTAGACAAACCTGATGATATTCAAAAAGTTGAAAAAAGATTGAGGGAGTTAGGCCATGAGTAAGGGGCAAAAAAAGTTTATCTTCATTACCGGAGGAGTTTCAAGCTCATTGGGCAAAGGACTCGCATCGGCCAGTATGGCCGCGCTTTTAGAAAGACGTGGAATTAAAATTGATATGCTTAAAATGGATCCCTATATTAATGTTGACCCTGGAACGATGAGTCCTACTCAACATGGAGAAGTTTTTGTAACAGATGATGGAGCAGAAACAGATTTAGATCTGGGGCATTATGAAAGATTTACCCAACTCACTCTTACCAAGAAAAGTAATTTCACTACAGGACAGGTCTATCTCCAGGTGATTGAAAATGAGCGTGAGGGGAAGTATCTAGGAAAAACCGTACAAGTCGTTCCCCATATCACTGACGAAATAAAAAGAAGAATTCACCTTGCCGCTGAAGATTGCGATTTACTTCTTGCTGAAATTGGTGGAACTGTCGGAGATATTGAGTCACTTCCTTTTATGGAATCTATTCGTCAGTTTGCCCAAGACGTAGGCCCTGATAATGTTTGTTTTGTCCACCTTGTATTAGTTCCCTATTTAGATGCGGCCGGTGAATTAAAATCTAAACCTGCTCAACATTCTGTTAAAGAATTAAGATCGATTGGACTTTTTCCCAATGTCATAATCTGTAGAAGTGATCGGGAAATTGACTCAGAAATTATTAATAAAATTTCTTTATTTTGTAATGTTCCTAAAGAAAATGTTTTCCAATCAATAGACCTTAACAGCATTTATAAAGTCCCTCTTTCATTTCATAAACAAGGGGTTGATGAAAAAATTTCTGAAATTCTGGGCATATGGTCTGGAAGACCTCAGATCGAAGATCTTAAAGAGGTAATTTACAATATCGACAATCCTACTCAAACAGTAAAAATAGGAATTGTCGGAAAGTACACCGACCTAATTGAGTCTTATAAATCTTTAGATGAGGCCTTAAAACATGGGGCCATTATTAATCAAGTTAAGTTAGATATGACTTATATCGACTCTGAAGAGTTAGAAAAAGGTAAAAATGAAGATGTCTTAAAGGCAGTTGATGCTATTCTTGTTCCCGGTGGTTTTGGACAAAGAGGAACAGAAGGTAAAATTAAGGCCATTCAGTATGCCCGTGAAAGTCAAGTTCCATACTTTGGAATATGTCTCGGAATGCAACTGGCCATGATTGAATTCGCAAGAAATAAAGCAAATATTTCTAAGGCCACATCTCAAGAGTTTGGTGAGAAAGGTGATCTAATCGTCCATTATATGGAAGGCCAGTCTGAGGATATCGCCAAAGGTGGATCGATGAGATTAGGGGCCTACGATTGTGACCTAGAAAAAACAACGTTAGCGCATAAAATATATGGAATCACTCATATATCAGAAAGACATAGACATCGTTTAGAAGTTAATAATGAATATATTGATCAAATTGAAAAGTCCGGAATGAAAGTTTCTGGCAGAAATAAAAAACTCAATCTGGTCGAAGTCATAGAGCTTCCTGGGCATCCTTTCTTTATTGGTTGCCAATATCATCCAGAATTTAAATCTAGACCATTTTCTCCCCATCCCATTTTTAAAGAATTTATAAGAGCTGCGATAGAGTATAATAAGAGTAAATAATCTTATGGAGTTGAGATGAAAGATAAACTTGAATTTTTTTCTGGCCCGTGTGTTCTAGAGAGTGAGTTGATAGTTGATACCATCGCTTCAAAACTTAAAGAAGATTTAGACGAATTCAAGGATGAGATTGTTTTTACCTTTAAAGGGAGTTTTGATAAGGCCAACAGAACATCAGTTAATTCATACAGAGGTCCAGGAATTGAAAAAGGTCTAAAGCTTTTAGAGAATGTTAAAAGTAAATACGGCCTTCCCACAATTACAGATTTTCATTTACCTTCACAGGCCGAAGAAATTGCTTCAGTTGTGGATGTTCTTCAAGTTCCTGCCTTTTTATGTCGACAGACAGATATGATTATTGCTGGAGCTCAGGCCGCAAAAAAGTATGGACGACGTTTAAAAATAAAAAAGGGCCAGTTCCTCTCTCCTGAAGAAACAGAAAATATCGTAACTAAAGCAAACAGCTTTTTGGATAAAGATAAAATATTATTAACAGAACGAGGAACATCCTTTGGGTATAATAACCTTGTGGTAGATATGGCCTCTTTTCAAATCATGAAGTCTTTTGGTGTTAAGACGATTCATGATGCGACTCATTGTGTACAAAGACCAGGTTGTCTGGGCCAAGCAACAGGCGGAAAGAGAGAGCAAATTTTTGTTTTAGCAAAAGCTGCTATTGCTGCTGGAGCAGATGGGATTTTTATGGAGACTCATCCTAGGCCTGATGAAGCTTTATCAGATGCGAGTACATCTTTGCCTTTAGATAGTGTGAAGGGGATGATATCCACATTGCTTAAAATTTATAAGATTGTATAGTTCAAAGGATGGAAAATGCAGTTAGATGATTTGAAACAAATTGCCAAGAGATTCGAAGACAAACTTTCAAAAATTAAAGTGGCAGCATTTGACGTAGATGGTGTTTTGACAAATGGTCAACTCATTTGGATGGGACAAGAAATAGGTTGGAACCGAATTTTTCATACCAGTGACGGGTATGGACTTAAACTCCTTATGAAAAATGGAATTAAGACAGGGGTGATTTCTGGCGGGCATAGTCATGGACTTAGCGAAAGGATTCAAGGACTAAATTTAGATTTTTCCTATCTTGGAAATGAAGACAAAATCGAGGCCTTTGAAGATCTCCTCACTCAAGGTTTCAAGGAAGATGAAATTCTTTATATGGGTGATGAATTTTTTGATATTCCACTTTTAAAAAGAGTCGGTTTTTCTGTCTCTGTACCGCATGCAAGCTTAGAAATTAGAGATACTGTTGATTTTGTGACCAGAAGAGAGGGGGGACATGGAGCAGTACGAGAAGTGATCGACATATTGAGATATGCCAAGCACTTCCCCAATCCTTTTTAATTCTTTATCAGTTTTTCTAATTTAGAAATCTCATTTTTGATATCTTCAGGGATGTTTGTTCCACCTGAACCACTAAATCCTATTGTCATCATTTCCTTATATTCTTGAAAACAATTTCTAGCTGCTGCCGACTTTGGATAGTCTGTCACACAAGTTTTGAGATAAATTTCACCTAGAGAATACAAGTAGTTATTATTGAGTTGATTTTCAGCAAGCGCTAACCAATAGAGAATTTCAGGTGTAAGTTTACTTTTTGGATTTCTATAAAGAAATCTTGATAACAGACCACTTGAAATCAGTAGTCCCATATCAAAAGAACCGTCATTGATCGAATCTGATGTCATGGTTGCGGGTTTTAAATAATTTCGAATAAAACTCATCACATCTTCTTTGGTCTGTAATTCTTTTTTGGGGGATTTCCATTTATTCAATTGATCTTCCCAACTTTTCAAATCGGCCATTAAGAACTTAGGGAGTTGATTCTGATTTTCTAATCTCTTTAAAATGTTCTTGGCCTTCTGAACACTATTTTCGACTTTCAAAGCGATCATAAGTTGTCTTGAAACAGCTCGTCTTAGTTTTGAGTCATTGAACCCAACTCTTTTTTGAACTTCTGTGTAGGCCTTGAGTAAGTTGTTAAGTTTGAGAATTTCTTCTTCCTCGGCCTTTTTAAATTGCTCTTGAGCTTGATCATAGGATCTTGTAAGGAATAAAAATTCAGCATACTCAAGGGTATTGTCAAAATCCTCTATTTTAAGTGATTTTAGTGGATGCATAAAGGAGGATGCTTTACCTGTAGGTAATTGCGTGTGACAGGACATACAGATACCAAGTGTTGCATTGGCCCGAATTCTTGCAAAGTGCTTATGGCCTTCCTTAAAAGATTCATAGGTATCTTTAATATGATCCTTCATCACATTCAAACTTGGAGAAAATGCACTAGTTTTGAAAAACATATTATGGTCTGCTTGTTCAAATGATTCATGCAAACCTTTTAAATTGGACAGGATATCGTCGTTAAATTTTGGGTCTGTAAATTTTAATTCTTGTCCTGAATATTTCATGAGTGCTGCAAAATGAGTGAAAATTTTATTCATCGTAACTTTTGTACTCTGTGAAAATAAAATAGACGTTAGAGAAATTGAAAATAAGAAAAATGCCAGTTTCATATTAATCCTTCTTAATGAACTGAATAGGTGGATTAATAATACTTAATTAAATATACAATTGAAACTGCTCTGAAGTATCTTTTTAAGACACGGTGCGCTTAATCAGAGGCCAGAGTTCTCCGAATAGGAGTTTGTTTAAATCGTTGAATAGGTCCTTGGTCTTTGAAATTTCCTTGTTTGAAATATGTTTTGAATACACCACCACTAGGTGTGAATGCGGAAAGTTCGCCATTAAGAGAGAGATTTGATTTTCCAAAAAAATCGATTAGATCGTCCATATGATTTATTTTAGTATTGATAGTAGAAAGTAGGTCTCGAAACTTTTCTAGATTTATTTGACTTGTTTTGTCATAATAATTTTTTAATTTATTGAAACTTTCTGTCAATTGTAAGAAGCACTCTCTCAAAGGTTTTATCCTTTTAGAGTATGCACTATTTTTAGCAATATTACTTTTGTAGAATCGATGTATTTGTCTATGTTTTTTGTAATCATACTTACAGAGATTGCCAGCAATTTTGAAATATTCTTCATTTGTTTTTTTTATGAGTTCTTGAACTCCTTGATAATCAATAGTGACTATACTGCTAATATAAACTGGAGATTTTAAGTGATTGTTGCGAACAGATATTGCAATATCTTTATCGAGGACAGTAAAATTATTGATGAAATAAGCACCATACTTTCTGTATTTGAGGTCTCTTTTTTTATTTGTATCAATTAAGTCATAACTGTTACGAATAGAAAATTTAAATTTTTTTGGGTCAGAAAAGCCGATTTCATTAAATTTTTTGGATTTATCTTCAAATTCAACGATAATATTTCTGCTTCTTTTAGCTTTTACATCTTTAAATAATGTTGATTTAAAAAATGATAACGATATACTATTAAAAATCGTTTTCCAAAAAATTTTCACAATTTGTATTTTTTCTTGATAGTACTTATAAAATACTCGACTTTCATTTTTTTTCACAATTGTAATTCTTTCGTTTGAACGTTTGTTAATTTCTCCATAAAGTAGAAAAGAGTATTTTGATTTTTTTTCACTCATTCTACGATTTTCTCGTTCGATGATAAAAGGCATAAGATAATCTAAATCAAATTTTTTATGGTTTATAAAGTTATCTAAGGCCTCTTTCTCTTGAGTCGTATTTATTAATTCCTCTAGAACATTTGTTTTTAAACCTAAAGTAAGCTCTTCTGTTTCACTATACAATGAAATATATTCATAGGAGAACAAAGTAAGTCTAAGAAGCTTCATAAACTCGGCAGATAAATTTGTTTGCGTGACAAAATACTGATTATTTGTTTTCTCATAACTGATGAGAAAATCTTCATCATTTATTTTAGGATCATCTTCTCCTGTTCGTTGTATATGAATTTTTTCAATAAGATTCATTCCTTCTAAAGCACCAATAGAAAAATTTATTCCATGTCCTAATGGAAGCTCAATAGCTGCTCCAGCAGAAAAACTTATATAATCTTCTCTAGAGAGATATTCAAACTCATTCATATTGATAAAATTGAAATTTTTTAAATATAAAAAGGATAAAAAAAGCTTATTAAAATTACTCATTAATCCTTGTTCATAGGAATTTGCAAAATGGACATACTTATGGACACGTATGAAATTAATATCAGCAAATGCGACAAGTTTGCTCTCACTTATTTTTATAAAGTTGGCTTCTTTTAATTTTTGTAAAAAAGTTTTAGCATTTATAGAAATATAGATCTTATCGACAACTATCCACCGTTCATCATCATATAAATCAGGCGCTAATTGACGATCTACTCCATAATCAAAAGTTCCCAAAACTTTTTGCCATTGCATTCCAGAGTAGTCGTGTTGGCCTAAATCAAATTTGTCTCTACGTGATAAAATTCCATAGGCCTCTTTTTTCCCTATGTTATTATAATCCCTTCCTATTTCTTCAATAATTTTTTCATAGATTGAAAACTCACTATCTGATGAAAAAATATCTTTAGTTGAATTTCCAAGTAACGTTGCCATGATCAGTTTATTAAGTTGAAATAGTGATGAATTATTCCCAAAATTTTCCAGAATTTTTGTTTTTTCAAGTAAAAGACCAGTTTTTTCAATACTTAAATCGTCTTCGGCATAAACAAAATTAACCGACAAACATGAGATAAAAAGGAGAAATAAGATTTGGGAGCTCATATACAGTTTTACTCCATGCATTTTTTTCTCTTAAAGCTTCTAATACTTGATCAATACATTCGTTCGGCCTATGTTAGCATATCGAAAGATGCGATCAATACTTTATCGAATTAATCAAGTATGTGAGCATTTTAAATAGTTACGAGCTTTTTTTATGGAAAACGAAAATGAGTGATGCCAATTATTCGAGGCTTAAACAATTATTGGAGAACCAAAACACTTGGCCCTCAAAATATGTTTTTAAATTTGTAGTCCCTTCCCAGGGCCTTTCAGATATAAAAGACTTGCTTCCAGATCATGATCTAATGGAAAGACCCTCTCGTACCGGTAAGTATGTGGCCATAACTTTTACTAATGAATTTCAAAATTCTGAAGAAATTATAAATGTATATAAAAAAGTATCGAATATAGAGGGAATTATACAACTCTAATACCTTATTTAAATTGATTTATGTTAGAATGATATCCATATTCTTTGGAGTTGTTCGATGATTACTGATAAAATTTTTTATATTCTATTACCGATTTTCCTTTTTTTGATACCTAGGGAGGGGCATTTGACTAAAGTTAAAAACGAAAAAGTCAGTCTACATAATCTTATTGTAAGTTCAGAAGAAATTATCATAGCTGAGGTTATAAAAAAAAATGAGATCGAATTTTTTGAGCAGAAATTTTCAAAAAAGGAATCAAAAGATACTAGAGGATGGTTTGATGAAATAATTAAAGTCGAAAAGATTAATGTCAAAGTAATAGAGCTTCTTAAGGGCGAATCACAAAACTTAAAATTAGGTGATACAATATCTTTAATTACCTATCACGATAATGATTTGTTAAATAACGCGAGAAATGCTCATGAATATGGAAGCTACAAGTCTTATTATATACCTGTCTATAAGGAAGATGGAGATTTAAAAAAATTTATAAATAATAATTCACAATTTATTTTATATCTACAACGCAATAATAATATTTACTATCCCTCGGCCCAAAATGCATTTGACTCAATTGATTTTAAAAATGAAGTTAAATCATTTTTAAAAGAATCTTCTCAAAATCTTTTGAAGTAAGTATGATCTTAGTAAAAAGAGAAAATAGAATCTAGACCCATTCAAAATTCTATTTACCTTTATTAAAAAAGGAATTTTAAAATGAATTATAATACGGCCATTATTGTAGGTGGTGGAGCTTTTGGGACGTCATTAGCAGCGGTTTTGGCCAATAATTTTAAACATGTTTTTATAAAAGTTAGATCTGTTGATGTTAGAGACGGTATCAACAGCGGTGAAAATACTGTCTATCTCCCTGGACATAAGCTAAGTAAAAATATTAAAAGTTTTCTTGAGTGGAAGGATTTAGATCATCTGATTAAGTTTGATGATATTGAAGTGATCGTCAATGGGCTCCCCTCATCGGCCATTAGAAAATATTACCTTGAAAACTTTGAGATTATTGAGAAACACCTTAAAAAAGACCTGCCTTTTGTCTCCCTAACAAAAGGTATAGATGCTGATACATTAGAAATGTCTGATGACATTCTTTTTGAGATTTTTCCAAGATTTAAAGAAAATTTTGTCTTCCTCTCTGGCCCATCTTTTGCCCATGAAATCGTAAATGAGCACATTACAATGGTTTCCCTGGCCGGAATGAGTAAGAGTATTTTGGAAAAATCGGGAAAAATGCTGGAAACAAGCTTTTTTAAAATAATGTTTACTTACGATATAAAGGGCGTCCTTTTGGGGGGAGCTTTAAAAAATATCTTGGCCATTGGTGGAGGTATAATTGAAGGTATGGGCCATAACCATAATACCAAGGCCGCGATGGTGACTAGGGGAATTGCAGAGATGCTTAGATTTGGGCATGTCTATAACGCTAGACCTGAAACTTTTTATGGATTGAGTGGGATGGGGGATCTTATTCTCACAACTACGGGTGATTTAAGTCGGAATAAACAATTTGGTCTAGAAATTGCGAAAGGACGCTCACCAAGTGATATCATTCAGTCATCGAGAAGTGTTGTTGAAGGATACAAAACAGCAAAAGCAGCATATCTTATCACTAAAAAATTTGATATCAGGGCCAGAATTTTTACAGGAATTTATTCAATACTTCATCAAAATGTGAAACCTAAAGATGTATTATTAGAGTTAATGCGTGTACCATCAAGATTTGAGATAATTTTTCAATAAAAATATCATTACTCAATATGAGAACGAATTTCATTAATTGTAATGGTTTCTCCTAGATTAATTAAAGTTCCATCTGGTTTTTGAATAAAATACGCTGGTACTCCAACCATACCATGCTCTTTTAGCCAACTTCCAATAATTGGATCATGTTTTGTCCAATCGGCCAATAAGAGTTTGATATTTTTCTCGTTGACGAGTTCTGAGAAAGCATTTGTATGTAAAACTAATCTTTCATTAACTTTACAAGTAAAGCACCATTTAGCGGTAAAATCAATGAATACTAAATCTTTATTAATCTTCATCTGTTCCATTTTGTCGATTGACCACCTTTCCCATACTGTTCCATCAATGGATTTGTCGATGATGAGATTCGAGTTTAAGCTAGTTTGAGGATTATATAAACTTTCAGAAGTATATAACGAGATAAATAATCCGATCGCCGGTAAACTTACGAGAATTTGATAGATTCTTTTTTTAGATATTTCTTTAACAAAATAAAATGCAAAGAAGGTTAAAGCAAGCCCTGTGATTAGTTTCATAAAAGGGTAGGAGGTATCAACGAGTGCAAGAAAAACATCTAAGAGCCATATGATAGTAAGAATGAGTGATATTCCAAGAAACTTTTTTAAATTCTCCATCCATGCCCCAGGCCTTGGTAAAAATGAAACCAAACCCGGAAATATACCTGTTAATATAAACGGAAATGCTAATCCAATACCTATAAAAAAGAATATAGTCACGATCATTAATGGGCCAGAAGTGAATGCAAAAGTTAAAGCTGTGCCCAGAAAAGGAGCACTACATGGAGTTGAAAGAATCGTTGCCAGTACTCCTCCGAAAAAATCTCCAACCATTCCTTCTTTTAGTTCTATGTTACCTATCGTCTTACCACCAGGAGTTACAAAATGAAAAAGATCAAATAAATTTAAAGAAAAAATAAAGAGAACTATAATCATTAAAGAGACAAAAAGAGGTGATTGCAACTGAAATCCCCAACCGACAAATTGTCCACTTGATTGAATGATGACAATCACAAGAGCAAGGACAAGAAATGTAAACAAGATACCGATCGAATAAAATAAATTATGTTTGAAAATCCTTTTACGATTTTCGTCTGAGTGAACAATGAGACCAAATAGCTTAAGTGAAATCACAGGAAGAACACAAGGCATTAAGTTGAGAATTAGACCCCCGATAAAGGCAAATAAAATATAAAAAAGTAAACTTCCACTCAATACTTCTGAGTTTTCTCTATTTTTGAGTTCGCTTGTATTATTAAATTGAAGATTGTTCAACGAAATAGGAGAGAGTGTTTTATAAAGTGTTTCAAATCGACTTGCACCTTCGATCGAAAATTGCTGAAAATTTTTAGATACAATAAAATATTCATTTCCATTATTTGGAATCAGAAACTTGACTTCAACAGGATCCTTAAACTGCCCATCCTTTGGAAGTTCAATCGGTACATCCGCGTATTCTCCATCCCATTCAACTTCCATTTTTCCGTAAATAGTTTTTTTATTATCTTTCCAAAGCATTTCATGCTTATAGTCTAATAGTTTTGAAGGATAAGGCGTGAGTAAATTTCGACTGGCCAGTAGTTGCATGGGAGGATTATCATAGGAGTAGTATAGTGTTAAACCCTCTCCTTTTAGTGATTTTGTCAGAGTAAGTTCAAGGTTTCTAGGCATTTCTCCAAATTTTGGTGATTGTGTGAACTTTTCTAGTATAAATTCTCTTTTAGCAACATAGCTTAACGGATTTGTTGGCCTGAATTGGTCTTGTTCAATTGTACCTTCAATGAGGTTTCTTTTAGGAACACAAATATTTTTGCAAATTAAATAAGTCGACCTGACATCAAATCTTTGTTGATTGATTTTTTCAAGTATATCTTTGGGCAATGAATAGAAAAAAGTATACTCGTTTTCGTACCCATAGGCCCAAAGATTTCCAGGTTCTATAAATCTACTGGGAAGTGGCCAAGGAGATTCATTTAACTCTATAGGCTCCCCATTCAAAAAAAATTCATTTTTAAAAGGAAGGCCTGCGTCTCCTGGGTTTTTCCAATAAGTATGCCAATGAGGAATATTTTTAACACTTACGGTAAGATATTTTAGTCCATTTATTTCAATAATTTGAGGAGATAACTCCGCCAAGATTTCAGGAACTTCCTCATTTTGAGAAGTGTTTGAATAAACTGAGTTTAAGACTAACAAAAATGAAATAACTAATTTTAAATATTTAAACATAAAAACATTCCAATACTATCTGATATTAGGAGCATTTTAGGTGATTTTTGCCTCTCTTGGCCATTAAATATTAAGTAATTAGATAGTTAAGTTTTTAGAATTTTTTGTCGATACCTATGTGATGAATGTTTTTATAGGGATTACTAATGAAAACTCTTATTAATTTACTTATCTTTCTGGCCACAGCATTATTTTTACAAGGTTGTGATTTTATTGCTGAAATTGAACAAAAAGCAGAAACAATTAATCGATATGAAATTGTTGCTCTTAATTTGGCCAAAGAAAATAGAGAACTAAAGGCCGAAATAAACCAACTGAAGTATGAAATTCAAACGCTAAAGGCACAAAGTGGATTTCAAAAAATTCAATTAGAAAAATTCAAAAAAAGTGAAAGTAACTTAAGAAATTTGGCCAGCGTTCCAAAACTTGATCCAAAAAACGATCTTGTTAAATTTGGAACTTATGTTTGGAATGAAGAAGAGCTTCTGGTTTTGGCCAAAAGTGAAATGTTAAAGAAGAACTATCCAAAGGCAGCTCAACTTTACTACACTTTTATCCATCAGTATCCAAAAAGCAAAAGTATTGATGACGAGTTGTACTTTCAGGCCGGGATCTCGGCATACGAGGCCGGAAACTATAACCAATGGACAGTCATGGCCATGGATACAATTATCAATAAGTACCCTAATTCAAAATACTATAGAGGCGCTAAACTTTGGAAGGGACTTGCTCAATTAAAAATGGGCAAAGATAAAGACTTTTTTAAAGTTGTTGAAGAATTTAGAAAGAAATATAGAAATACATCCGAATGGAAAATACTAAGTTTACATTATGAAGAAATTGTTCACAAATATAAACAGTAAAATACTTTTTGTCCTTTTAATGGCATTAAGTTTTAGGGCCCAGTGTGCTGGCCCTGTTGCCCTAGTGAATTCAGTTTCAGGAAATGCATTTGTCATGTTGGATGGAAAAATTCTTGAACTAAGAAAAGGTACATACATTCAAGATATGTCTGAGGTTTTTACTGAAATTGGCGCTCAGATAACATTATCCGATTTTAATGATCATGTCTTTCATCTTTCTGGTTCAGGACATCTGCACTTTTTAAACGAATTAGTCGAGCTAAAGAGTGGCTATTTGTGGTTTCAATCTTTCAGAAAAAAGGGAAAATCACAAATCCATACTGCAAATGCAAAAGTTGAATTTATTAATGGGGAAGGTATTCTTTCTTTCGATGAACTTTCCGGAAAGACTCAACTTTTAGTCGTTAAAGATACGATGGCCTTTGGAAACCTATCTGAACCTGAATTAGATATTGCTGTCATGGATGGGAATTTTTCATATATTGACTCTAATTATGAAGGGGGACGTGCTCGGGAGTCTACTCCTATTGGATATGCTAGTTACAAAAAAATTAATTCACTCTTTCAAGGTATGAAAGGACTTACCAAATCAGAACTTCCAGGTATAAATAGAGTAGAAGAAAATATGGTCTCCATTCCAAATTCAAAAAATGAAGGACATCTCAGATCCCTTGCTTCGCTGGATAAAGAGAGTAAGAATAAACGTTCAGGTGAACTAATCTTTATTCATAAGTCTAAGAAAAATAAAATGCCTGCTTTGGACACTGATAAGATTTACGAGGCCTCGTTAAACAAGATGAAGCGAAGTATTGCCAGTAAAAGAACAATTTACGATAAACCATCTGGTACAATAATAAGAGTTTATGGCACTAATACCGTAAAAATACCTGTATCTAAGGCCATAATTAAAAGAAATAGAGCTCCCGCATCTGTGAAAATTAAACCAAAAAAAGTTACAGTTGAAAATGATGCTTTTCAGAAAAGTATGATGAAGCACTATAAACAACAAATGAGACACTCCAATGAAGTTCAAGGTTTAATTAGAGAACTTGAAAACTATGACCAAGATTACAAAATCAATTATTAGTCTTTGACGTATCACGAAAATTTTTCTAACATCCCCTCAATTTCCACGCCCTATGTTAGGAGAAAAATATGTCTAAGATCTCATCTGAACATTCACTTACATATGATGACGTTTTATTAAGACCTGGATACTCAGAGACACTTCCAAGTGACACTGTCTTAAATTCTAAGTTTTCCAGAAATATTTCTGTTTCTATACCTATTGTTTCTGCTGCCATGGATACAGTCACAGAATCTGCAGTGGCCATTGTAATGGCCCAACAAGGTGGAATTGGTGTCATTCATAAAAATTTGACGATTGAAAAACAGGCCGAAGAAGTCCAAAAAGTAAAAAAGTTTGAATCGGGGATGATTTTAGATCCAGTTACAATTCATCCAGAAGCGACTCTTTTTGAAGTTACAAATTTAGGAAAGTTAAAAAACGTAACTGGTGTACCAGTCGTCGAAAAAAATGGAGAATTAGTAGGAATTATTACAAGTCGAGATATGGCCTTTGAAGAAAATATGAACAAGCTTGTTAAAGATGTCATGACTCCAAAAAGTAGATTAATAACAGCTTCAGAAAGAATTGGCATGGAAGAGGCCAAGCACATATTACATAAACATCGAATTGAAAAACTTCCTGTCGTCAATGATAAAGGCATTCTCAAAGGTCTAATCACAATTAGGGATATTAAAAAAACTATTGATTTTCCTTATTCGAATAAAGATTCTCGCGGAAGATTAAGGGTCTCTGCGGCCGTTGGTGTAAGTGACAAAGAATATGAAAGAGTAAAGGCGCTGGTTCTTGCTGGTGTTGATGCTGTTGTCGTTGATACGGCCCATGGACACTCAAAGGGTGTTATTGAAATGGTGAAAAAAATTAAAAACGATTTTTTGGACATCGATGTTGTTGCAGGAAATGTTGCAACAGCAAAGGCCTGTGAAGCATTAATAGAAGCTGGTGTTGATGGAATAAAAGTTGGAATTGGGCCAGGCTCTATTTGTACAACCAGGGTTGTTGCGGGAATTGGAGTTCCTCAGTTTTCGGCCCTTTTAGATTGCTTTTCTGTTTGTATAAAAAATAAAGTTCCATTTATTGCAGATGGAGGCATTAAATTTTCTGGCGATATTGTCAAAGCTCTTGCTGCTGGTGCTAGTTGTGTGATGATTGGATCTCTTTTTGCAGGTGCAGACGAGACACCAGGGGAAAGAATTGTTTATCAAGGAAGATCATATAAAGTATATAGAGGAATGGGCTCACTAGGCGCAATGTCTTTAGGCTCCAAAGATCGTTATGGACAAGCAAATGTAGATGAAATAGGAAAGCTTGTTCCAGAGGGGATTGAAGGGCAAGTCCCTTATAGAGGCTCACTTGCAAGCAATATTTATCAGCTGGTTGGTGGAATTAGGGCCGGGATGGGCTATGTTGGGGCCAAAAATTTAACTGAACTACACGAAAAAGCTGATTTTATTAAAATCACGGCCTCTTCATTAAAAGAAAGCCATCCACACGATGTTATCATTACGAAAGAGGCCCCCAATTACTCATTAAAATAAGGTAGATTATGTCTCGACAAATTTGGATTATAGATTTTGGTTCTCAGTATACTCAATTAATCACTAGGAAAACACGTGAGCTTGGTTTTTCGAGTGAGATTATTACAATAAATCAGGCCCGTAAGAGAATTTCACGAGATGAATTTCCTAATGCTCTTGTACTTTCTGGTGGGCCAAATTCAATTTTTGAAGATGATACAGATTACAATTTTATATTTAAAAAGACTGATCTTCCAATTCTTGGAATATGTTATGGTATGCAACTCATTGGGAACTATTTTAATGGTAAAGTTGAAAAAGGACTAACTGGTGAATATGGACATGCTCTCATTAAAATTTCAAATGATCACAGTATACCAAATTGCCCAAAAGAGTTTAACGTATGGATGAGTCATGCTGATCATCTTGCAAGAATTCCAGAAAATTTTAACATTATTATGGAAAGTAATAATAAATTAATAGCTGGAATAGAGCATAAAACTCTTCCCATCATGGGACTACAGTTTCATCCTGAAGTTGAACATACTGATCATGGTAAAGATATCCTGAATTATTTCTATCAACAAATTGCAAAAATGAATAAAGATTGGACTGCTAGTTGCATGGTTGAGGAAGGACTCAATTTCATCAGAGGAATAGGAGAGAATGAACATGTTCTTTGTGCATTTTCTGGTGGAGTCGATTCACTCGTTGCTGCAACGTTGGCGCAAAGAGTGTTAGGAGATAGACTCCACTGTTTCTTTGTTGATAATGGACTTCTTAGACCACAAGATTTGATTCATATTCAATTACTTAAAGAAAAAACAGATTTAAATATTGAAATAATTGATGCCAAAGAATTATTCTATCGTGCTTTAAAAGGGTTACCTGACCCCGAGGATAAAAGAAAAGCAATAGGAAAAACATTTATTGAAGTTTTTGAGAAAAAAGTCCATCAATTTGAAAAAAATCATCAAATCAATTTTACTTATCTTTTACAAGGAACACTCTACCCAGATGTTATTGAATCAATTTCTCCCCATATCAAGGGTGGTAAATCAGTAACAATCAAGTCTCATCACAATGTTGGAGGACTTCCAGAAAGGATGAATTTAAAGTTACTTGAACCACTTAGATTTTTATTTAAAGATGAAGTAAGACAAATAGGAAAGGAACTTGGTTTACAAGACGAATGGGTGCACCGTCATCCATTTCCTGGCCCCGGAATCGGAGTAAGAGTTCTCGGTGAAATTTTCAAAACTTCAGTTGAAAAAGTTCAGAAGTCAGATCAAATTCTTTTTGAGGAACTACATCATTTTAATCAATACAATAATGTATGGCAGGCCTTTACAGTTTTACTTCCAGTAAAAACAGTTGGAGTAAAAGGTGATGGTAGAGCTTATGAAGAAGTTATATGTTTAAGGATTGTCAATTCAACAGATGGGATGACAGCAACTTGGTCAAATTTACCCGCTGATTTTTTATCGAAGACATCTAATAGAATTACTAATGAAGTTCCAGGAATCACAAGGGTGGTTTATGATATTACATCTAAACCACCTGGTACAATAGAATGGGAATAGATTAATAGCGTATATTTTTTGTGAAAAAATACGAGTTGTGAATTTATACTGAATTATATAAGCTCTATACTGGAGTCTAATATAAGGTTAGTTTTAGAATGAATAAATTTGTTCTCTATTTTGATTTATTTTTAAGTTTTATATCTATTGGTAATGCAAGTACTTATGAATGGAGACCCACGGAGTCTGCTTTAAAAAAATTTCCCATGAAAATTGTTAAGGGCCATCTTTATTATCCAAATGGAAAGTCCATTTACATCCCAAGTAAATCTATCATTGATAATGGTTGGGGGGAAGTTGGCAGCGTTCACGTTGTAGGAGAAGACAAAAAACCTGTTCCAAATAAACTTGAAATCCTTTGGTTTTCTTTCACTGAAAATCAATTTTATGAAGGAACCTTTGAGTTGCCATATGAGAAATTAAAAAAAATGTTTAAAGAGGGTATTCCCAACGAGAAAGACACTTATCCTTATTTTGTGGTTGGAGTTGCTCCGGGAGGAGGGCTTTCACTTTGGCTTGCTGGAAGTGGAAATGTGGTAGAAGTCGCAAATTTCAAAGCAAAAAAAGTTGATCAAAATTGGAGTGTAGTGGTTAAGAATAAAAAAATCTCCAGATTAGAATATATAAAAATAATGTTAGAGGACTCTTTAGGGATGGAAGGCCTAGAGAACCTAAATAAAAATGGCGTCCCCAAAGACTATTTTGATAAAATAATCCAAAAAAGAAGATGTAAATTAAATGTAATTGGTGCAAGTCCAGTTAAAATAAGTACGAAATTATTTAACGGAGAATCAATGTCTTTTGAGGATCTTACTCCTCTTGAATCTTCTAGTGATCGAGGTATTTTAAAGGAGATTAAATTTGAGTTTAACATATGTTAAAAAGAATTCTCCATCCAAAGCGTCGAAGCCTTGGGTGGAGATGAATTTTTAGCCTTCCGGCGAGGATTGTCCCTGTTTTTCAATATACCTTCTGATTGTTTCTATGGTGGTGCCACCTGTGGTGAGTAAACAGTAGGCCCTTGTCCATAGGGCCGGTTTCCAGTAAAACTTTTTGAAGTGATTTTGATGCTTTTTTTTGATGAGTCTTGATGTAACAGTTTTTAGGTTGTTGACGAGCCTACTCAAATCCATGGCCGGATGGGCCTGGATTAAAAGATGGATATGATCCTCTTCTCCACCGAACTCAGAAAGAACACAAGACCACTTTTCACACACATTATGACAGATGTCTTCTAGGTCTTTTAGAATTTCTTTTGTGAAACATTTTCTTCTGTATTTCGTAACTAACACCAAGTGGTATTGAAGGTTATAAACACAGTGATAATGGGATTTTAGATTGCTTTTTGACATTGACAGCAATATGCCACATTGATAATCTCCTCGCAATGACAAAAAAAGTTGCGAGCAAATTAACGGCCGAAAAAAAAGTTCTCTCTAAGAAGAAACGGGTAGAACTGGCCAAGGCGGCCAAGAAAAAACGTAGTGCGCAGAATAAAGCAAAGCTCATAAAAACTTATCGTTTTCGTTTTTATCCGACAAGTGAACAGACATCAACTCTCTCTCGCTGGATGGGAGCATGCCGGTTTGTCTATAACTGCGGACTTGAAGAACGCAACCTTGTTTTTCAAATGAGTGGCGGAGTTAAAAAATTAAAGTATGAATATCAGCAAAACCAACTTCCGGAGTGTCGATCTATGGAAGGTTTTGAGTGGTTAGAAGAAGTTCCTTCACAATCACTTCAAATGGCACTAAGAAACCTAGATCAAGCTTTTCAAAACTTTCTGGATCCAAATCTCGATGCAGGATATCCGACAAGAAAGAGAAAAGGAAAATGCACTGAATCCATTTGTTTTCCCCAAGGAAATAGAGTTATTATAACTTGCGCAAAAAAGAAATCAAAGAAATGGTCATATATCACAGGAATTCCTAAGATTACCGTAGGTAAAGGAGCTACCCCTCTAAAAATTGCTCAACACAGAAAAATTGAAGGAGAGATAAAAAGAGCAACGATTACACGCCAAACAACTGGTGAATGGTACATCTCTCTGAGTTGCTATTTAGGAAAAAAAGCTGAAATTATTCCTATCAATTCGGCCCATAAAGGTGAGTTGGTTCCCGAAAAATCTGTTGGTATTGATTTAGGCGTGGCCAAAACAATTTGTGAAGACGCTCAGAGCGATAATGAGCATAACCTTGATTTGAAAACAATCAAAAAAGTAGAAAAACAAATAGCGACCCTCCAAAGAAGGGCAGCGAAGCAAAAGAAGTTTTCACCTCGTTGGAAATACTATCAAAAAATAGTTGGAAAAAAACATCGTAAGATAACTAGAATAAGACATGACTTTCTTCATAAGGCCTCAAATGATATTTGCAAAAAACACGCAATTGTAGTGCTTGAGGATCTTAGGGTAAAAAATATGTCAAAAAGTGCCAAAGGTACACTTGAAAAACCAGGAAAAAATGTAGCACAGAAATCTGGACTAAACCGCTCTATACTTAGACAAGGTTGGGGAATGTTTAGAGATTTTGTACGCTATAAAAGCGAGTGGCAAGGAGGATTACTTGTACTTGTTCCGGCTAAAAATACTTCTAGACGATGCAGAAAATGTGGTCATACCTCAGTGGAAAATAGACAAAAGCAAGAAGTATTTTTTTGTGTAAATTGTGGCCATACAGAAAACGCAGATAAACATGCAGCAACTGTCATAAAAGCTCTGGGGCTACAGAGCTTAGGTTTTGAGAGCGAAGCTCGAAAAATCTTAGAAGCCCCCACTAAAGACGCATCAGCGGCTTAGTGGTTGGGAGTAGTCACTACAATTGATAAGCATAGAAAAACAATTGAAATTGAATTTGATGAAAGAGAGCTTTTTGAATTGATCTCAGGACTTAGTAAGGCCGAAACCATTGGTATTAGTATAGATTTAATAACAAAAGCAAAATCAACTTCAGTAAAAATAAATGTATTAGCTGATCATAAAAAAATTGAGCTAAAACAATCTAAAATTCTTCTTTTTTCTAATTCAAGGTAATTTTAAATTTCAACTTCACTACAAGATCCATTTTTGCATTCTGTTTTACATTGTCTCACAAAAGGATCTTGTGAAATTTGACAACTTCCATCCATACAAAAGACTTGGCAATCGAAATGGATTTCTTCACAAGAATTGTTTTCGCACATTTTTTTACACTCTTTTGCATTTGGTTCATTCGAAACACTACATACTCCATCCTTACATTCAATCTTACAACCAGGGGCCCACCAGCTTGGATCTTCTTCTTGAATTTTTATTTGACTTGGATTAAATGCACACATCTTACTTGAAATACTTCCACTAGCATATTTATTCATTAATTTGTTATGAGTAAAGACATCATCTTTACCAATGGATGTTATCAAATTTACATGAATTATCCTATTTTGCTCATCACTTGGTCGTTGTTTCTCATTTAACATCATTCTGTAAGCTGCCGGAAATGTCACAATTTTACCAATAAGTTTATCTAATTCTTTGTGCTTTAATACTTTATCATAGGGAACATTATTAATATCAACTTTCCCATCTCTTACCAGTATGTATTCAACTGCGTAATCAAGACTTTCTGAACCTTTTGGAGTGACAGAAGTATTTAAGAGCCTCCAGAATCCATCTTCTCCCTTTACTGCAACAACTTGATGCCCATTCATATGATGTGGTACAGATCCATCACCATTGACATCATCAATTCTCGGTTGTCCTATGCGTGGACAGGCGGCCTTATAATCCGTGACAATTGCCGTTGTCACATAATAGGTTTCTAATTCATATTTACCAGCAATGTATTCAAATAACCTTGCATCCCCTGTACATCCAGCGAAATCACGAACTCTCGATGTAAGAGTGTTTTTAGCTAGTTCCTTCGCTGTAAATGAGTGAATAAAATCACTTTTAAGTATATTTATATCTTCAAGTGTGGGATTAACTGGTAGTTTCATTTTCAAGAAATGCTCGTACACTTTCCACTCTGCTGAAGTATAAATATTAGAATTTAGTCCATCACGTTCGTGTAAAATTGAATTAGCTTTAGAAGCCAAATCTTGTGGAAATGAATATCCATTATCTTCATGAATTGCATATTCTACAAGAAGACTATTTAGATAATCTTTCTCATTTGGATTTGATATATTTAAAATTTCACGAATGACTTTCTCTGTTGCAACTTTCTTCGTCACAAACTTATTTTTTCGAAGACTATTTGAATTCAAATTATTAAGAGTTGTTTGTTTCTTTTTTTTGCTATTTTCCGAAACCCCTACACAAGAGACTAAAGAGATGAGTAAAAAAAATAAAGTTGTGTTCCTTAGTACAATTAACATATGACTTCCTTATATTAATGAAAAAAAATATGCTTAAAACGTACAAGATAACAACAAGTGCTTAATGGTAGGTAGTATTGTAATCGAAGGTCTTATAGAAACCAATAATTAATTTTAAGCTATTGAAATTATATCAAACTGCCAGAAATAATGGTGCCCGTTTTTAGTGTAGATGTTTATAAGTAGTTACAATCTAAATGACAATTTATGCAGACTTTTTAAACACATTAAAATGTTTAGTGATCTTAGAGATGAAATCTTTTTTTACGATAGGTTTAGATATGTGTTCATCACATCCAAATTCAATGGATTTCTTTTGCTGAGAAAAATATGCATCTGCTGTTAGTGCCCAAATCATAACTCTTTCACTATTTCTTAAAGTTTCAATTTCCCTGATTTTTTTGGTAGCATTTAGTCCGTCTAAAACTGGCATCTGAATATCCATTAAAATTAAATCATAACGATTCGATTTAAATTTTTCAATTGCTTCCATTCCATCTTGTGCTTCATCTATTGATATTTTAAAAGGTCTTAAAAATGCCTTTATGAGGGTTCTATTTTCAAATGTATCATCAACCAGAAGTATTTTTCCTTTAATATTTTCAATTAGCTCATGCTTTTGTAATGTTGTGGAAACTTATTTTATTAAAAAGAAATATTTAAATGGGATTTGAATTTTAAATGTTGTAGAGCGGGGATTATCTTCGCAAATAAGAAATATATCTCCGTGCATTTTTTGTGAGAGTTCTTTAGAAATAGATAAGCCGAGACCAGATCCACCGTATTTTCGAGTAATAGATAAATCGCTTTGTTTAAATTTTTGAAATATACTTTCCCTTTTTTCCAAAGGAATACCTATTCCGTAATCTTTAATTGAAAGACTGATAATGATCTCTTCCGAATTAATTATCGATTGATCGAGAATAAGGTCTATTTTGCTTTCAGTTTCTGAAAATTTTATCGCATTTGATAGAATATTGACAACAATTTGTCTATATCGCAATGGATCTCCAATAACGATTGTATTTCTGTCAATATTACTTAAAAGTTTAACTTCAATTTTTTTATCGTTTAACTGTGATCTAAGACTTTGAATTGTTTCTTCAATATTATGTGTAATATTGAAATTAATTTTTTCAATTTCCATTTGTCCAGCATCTATTTTAGATAGATCTAAAACATTATTTATCAATGAAAGTAAATTATTTCCAGAATTTTTCATGATATTTAAATATTCTTTTTGTTCACTATCCAATGGACTTTCAAGAAGTACATCATTTAACCCAATAATTGAATTTAGTGGAGTTCGTATTTCATGAGAAACATTAGATATGAATTGCTCACGAAATTGAATAATTTCCTTCAATTTTTGATTTTTTGACTCTAAGTTTAATCCCATATTGATGATTTCATTTGAAAGAATGGAGAGTTCATTTTTGCAATCACTGTAATCCAAACATATAAGATCATTATCATTTATTCTGTTTATGATCATTATAATATTTTCAGTTTTACGAGTGATGTATTTGTTAAGATATAACGAAAGTAGTGTACTGAAAATAAAAAGACATATAATAACTATTGAAAAAATTATTATAATTTTATTTCTGGCACGCGTAAGTTTATTACTAATATTGTGTTTAACTATGACAACACCTCTTTTCCAAGGTCTTAATTTACCGATGTCATTAGAAATTGTAAGAGGATAAATACCTAAAATAATTTTGTCTTCTTGGCGATAATATGTATGATTTTTAAACTCGACAATTGTTTCATGTGTAGACCTTCTAATGTTATTTATAACTTTTAAATCATATAAGTTTTGGTTTTCTATAAGTTTATCAAAGGCAAATAATATTTTGCCTTTCTGATCAATGATCCACACGTCATCAAGATTTCTAATATTTATAATCGACATTAATATGGAATTTAGATCACTTTTTTTGTCTTTTAGAATATAATCCTCAATAAGACTAATATTTGCAGCGAAATAAGTGTTTAGCGTATTTTGTTCCTTTTTTACAAAATCATTCACATAAAAATTATACAAAAAAACGGCCAAGATGATGGACAATATCACAGTGAATATTCCAACTGATAATGGAATGAAATATTTAAACTTAATATTTTCAATCTTCTTAAATAAATTCATCTGTTATATATTCTTCAATCGAAATGTTATCATCTAAAATGAGATTCGATTTTTTTAAGATATGTATAAGGTTTTTGACATTTTGATAGATTAATCCATCTTTTTTCATATGTAATAAATTTTGATTCCTATCAACCAGAATTAAACCATCATACATTTTATTCGCATTCTCATCGTTGATATCAAATTTTTTCTTCAGATAATCAATCGTCTCAATATTCAAATGTTTAAACTTTGGCATTGTTTTATACCAAGTTTGAATAATATCTTTCACGATACTTTTATTTTTTATATATGACTCTTCATTGATAATTAATACGTCTACAACTTCACCTGGTATTTTCGAACTATCAAATATAATCTTACCTCCATGTTCTAAAATTTGGCTTTTAACGGGTTCAAAAGTAACTACAGCATCAATATTTTCGGAAATGAATGCATTCAGATGTTCATTCTCACTTCTTGGAATAATTTGAACTCTATCTAAATCAATATTGGATTTTACCGCAGCTCTACTTAGAAAATATGCTCCAAGTGCAGTATGTTCTACTGCCACTTTTTTTCCCTCTAAATCTTTCATAGAATTAATATGTTCTTTGCCGATTATGACATCTGCTCCATTAGAATAATCTATAATGAGCACAATCTTGAATTTTACTTTTTTCTCTGCAAGCAAAACGACTTCATCCAAAGTTAAAGTTGCTGCATCGATGATTCCATTTCTAAAAGCATTCGATACGTTTGTAGCTGTAAAAAAATTTCGGATTTCAATATTTGAATTTTTGTATTCATTTTTATATTTTGCATAGTGAAATACTTCATATCCAGGCCAAGTATTTGTACCAATGAGAAAAACATTCTCCTTTTCTTTCGAACATGAACTAAAAACAAATATTAATATCAAATAATATAAAAATAATTTCATTAAAAATTCCTTAGATTCTGATATCTTATCGGGGAAAATAAAAATCTATTGAGATGAAAAATACATTACTTAAATTAGGTTGAAACGTCGAAAAAATATAAGTGATTTTGACTATTCTAGCATTTATACCTGGCCTCTTTAGTTTGATAAATCTATCATATTAATCATTCAACATTTCACTAAGGAGAGAAATATGTCATTGGCCGATAAAACAGGAGAGAAAGTACCTCAAGTTACATTTAAGACAAGAGTTGGACATGAATGGGTAGATAAAACTACTGATGACTATTTTAAAGGAAAAAAAGTTGCCCTTTTTGCCTTACCTGGCGCTTTCACACCAACTTGTTCATCTACTCATCTACCTAGATATAATGAACTTTATGAGACATTTAAATCCAATGGATTTGATGACATTATTTGCCTTTCAGTGAATGATTCCTTTGTTATGAATAGTTGGCAAGAAGAGCAAAATGCTTCTAATATTACAATGCTTCCAGACGGAAATGGAGAGTTTACTGAAAAGCTAGGTTTTTTAGTTGATAAATCTGCTATTGGCTTTGGAAAAAGATCATGGCGATATTCTATGATTGTAAACGATGGGAAGATTGAAAAAATGTTTATTGAAACTGAAGGCCCAGGAGATCCTTTTGGTCAATCAGATGCAGATACAATGCTGAAGTACTCAGGTATTGAGATCCCTCCATCCTATGTTGTCTACTCTAGGCCAGGGTGTCCTTTTTGCGCTAAGGCCAAAAAACTTTTAAAAGACAAAGGTATTGCATTTGAAGAACATGTCTTAAATAAAGACTATACAATCAAAACTCTTGTTGCCATTAGTGGGAAGACTTCTGTCCCTCAAATTTTCGCCAATGGAACAAAAGTTGGTGGTTCTGATGATCTTGAAAAGTTTTTAAAATAAATGACCCAATTGATCCGAATAAGATAATCAGGAAATCCCTCCACAATGGAGGGATTTCCTGGACAAACAAAAAAGGAGAATGTTCAAGAGAACAAATACACAAGCAGGGGACTAGACTGCTTGTAGAGTTTTTCCAAGCGTTTTAGATCTTCTTTTATATAATATATGCCGTTCAGTATTTTCAATTTGTTCTTTACATTCAATACATTGACTAGCAGTCGGTCTGGCCAATAATCTAGCTTCCGAGATTTGTTGACCACATTCTTGGCAAATTCCAAAAGTACCCTCATGAATTCTAATGAGTGCTAAGCCTATTTTTTTCTTCATATGGTAATTTCTGGCCCTAAGCTTTAAAATAAGCTGATTAGTTTTTTCCACTTCTGCAATATCTGTTTCATCGTTTAATTTTTGAGTTTCTAGTTTATTTAAGATTTCATCAAAAGTATTTTCATGAAGCATTTTCTCAAACAAAACTCTGAATTTTTCTAAACTTTTTTGGGCCATGATATTACTCCTTCTTTAGAGTTAGGGGTTAAAATCTAAGAATGGATCGGTTAGCTTCCCTGCTGGTGATCCACTCTTCAGGGCCCTCCTGGCCATATAGGCAATATTGCATTTGTTATGCCAATGAAATCTAGACATATTATTAAGCACTTAACGCATAAAGAACGATAATCAGCATAACTTTGGGACCATAACTCTACTGAAGTGGTGACACCGCAGTGTCATTTTGCTTGTTTTAAACGACTTTTAAGTTTCAAAGTGTTAAGTTTGATTTTTGCCCTAAGTCGACTCGTGAAGTCCTGACAGAAAAGTGAACAAATGGTTTAATGGCCATATATGAAGGGGGGCGTCATGTCTGGAGAGGACATTTGTCTTAATTTACAAAAAGATTACCCGGATAGTTTTGTCCATTTGCATTTACATACTCAGTATTCATTACTTGATGGCGCAATTCGTATTCCCGATTTGATTAAATCTTGTAAAGAAATGGGTGTAAGGGCCGTTGCTCAAACTGATCATGGTAATATGTTCGGAGCAATTGACTTTTATTCACAATGTAAAAACGCAGGTATTAAACCAATTTTGGGAAGTGAAATTTACTTCACTCCAGGTTCTCGTTTTGAAAAGAGAGCGCCCAAAAAATCTAAAGTAGTTGATTCACAAGATGAAATGGAATCCAAACATCATATCCATCATCTAATTCTTTTGTGCAAAAACAATAAAGGCTATGAGAACTTGTGTAAGCTTCTCTCAAAGGCCTATTTGGAAGGTTTTTATTATAAACCGCGTGCTGATATCGAGATACTTAAAGAATTCTCTGAAGGACTTATTTGTACTACGGCCTGTTTGAAAGGTGAGGTGGGGTACAATTTTTTTACTGAACAAGATGAAAGAGCGATTAGTGCTATTCACAAATTACACGAAATTTTTGGTGATGATTTCTATTTAGAAATTCAAGAAAATGGAATACCTGAACAGTCATTGGTCAATAAAAAGGTCATTGCGTATGCAAAAGAGCACAATTTAAAAGTCGTGGCCACCAATGATTGTCACTACCTTACGGCCGAGGATGCTTCGGCCCAGGAAGTCCTCCTTTGTGTTCAAACAGGAAAAACTTTTGCAGATGAAAAGAGAATGAAGCTTACTACCAATGAGTTTTATTTTAAATCGCCTGAAAAAATGCGACATAATTTTTCTTATATTCCTCAGGCCTGTGATAACACTCTAGAAATTGCAGATAAATGTAATGTTGAGCTGATTTGGACAGATGAAAAAGGTAATCAAATCTATCATCTTCCCGACTTTCCAATCGACTCTGGTGAGAGTACAGAGGACTATTTCAGAAGAGTTTCTAGGGAAGGATTAGAGAAAAGATTTCAAGGCCCTCATTTTTCTAAACTGGTAGCTAGCGAAAATTGGGAATCAACAGAGAAATTGAAATATTATGAGCGACTGGAAGGCGAAATCAATATGATTATTGAAATGGGCTTTCCTGGATATTTCTTAATTGTTTCTGATTTCATACAATGGTCCAAATCAAATCGAATACCTGTTGGCCCAGGACGAGGCTCTGGTGCTGGATCCCTTGTTGCTTATGCTTTAGAAATAACAAATATCAATCCAATTCCCTATAATTTACTCTTCGAGAGATTTATTAATCCAGAAAGAATTTCAATGCCAGATTTTGACGTTGATTTCTGCCAACAGAGAAGGCAAGAGGTCATCGAATATGTAACGAAAAAATATGGTTCCGAAAGAGTTGGACAAATCATAACTTTTGGAAAACTTCAAGCAAAGGCCGTTATTAGAGATGTTTCTCGTGTTTATGCTTTACCCTATTCTGAAGCAGATATGCTCTCAAAACTTGTTCCAGATGAACTTGGAATAACTCTTAATAAGGCCCTTGAACTTGAACCAAAGTTTCAAGAACTCATGGATAATGATCCAAAAATTAGGCAAATAATAAATATTTCAAAAAGATTAGAAGGACTTTTGAGGCATGCTTCCATACACGCAGCAGGAGTCATTATCACAAGCTTACCACTAGTTAATTATTGTCCACTTTTTAGGGGAAGAGAAGGGGAGCAAGTCGTTCAATTTGATAAAGATTTTTCTGAAACAATCGGACTTGTTAAATTTGACTTTTTGGGACTTAAAACTCTCACAGTGATTGATTACGCATGTAAGTTCATTCGTAGAGATCACAATCCTCATTTTGATATTGAAGAAATAGATATTGAAGATGAAGAAGTCTATAAATTTATTTCTCGTGGTGAAACGATAGGTGTATTTCAACTTGAATCTTCAGGAATGATTGATCTATGCAAGAGAATCATGCCAGGAACCCTGGATGATATTACTGCAATTAACGCTTTATACAGACCAGGACCATTAGAATCTGGAATGGTTGATGATTTTATTGAAATAAAACATGGCCGCAAAGAAATGGTGTTTCCATTTGCGCAGTTAGAACCAGTTCTAAAGGATACATATGGTGTCATTGTATACCAAGAACAAGTAATGAATATTGCTCGAATTGTTGCGGGTTATTCTCTTGGCCAAGCAGATATGCTTAGAAGGGCCATGGGGAAAAAGAAAGTTAAAGAAATGGATCGCCATCGAGAAATTTTTCGAAATGGTGCCAAGAAAAATGGTTTTGATGAGAAGAAGGCCGTCGATCTTTTTGAGTTGATGGCCAACTTTGCGGCTTACGGATTCAATAAATCACATGCGGTTGCCTATGGACTAATTGCTTATCAAACGGCCTATTTGAAAAAATATTATCCGGCCGAGTTTTTTGCAGCTCTTCTTAGTACAGAGCTTAGTAATATGGACAAAGTAACGGCCTATATAAATGATGTTAAATCATACAATATTGAAGTTCTTCCTCCAGATATCAATGAGTCTCTTTGGACATTTAACGTTGTGGATGGAAACATTCGATTTGGTATGGGCGCAGTTAAAAATGTTGGAGAATCAGCTGTAAACGCATTAGTAAAAGAGCGTGAAGAAAATGGTCCTTACACAGGATTTGTTAATTTCTGTGAAAGAGTTGATTTAAAGGCCGTTAACAAGAGAGTCATTGAGTCTCTTATTAAAGTGGGTTCATTTGATAATTGTGAAAATCTAAATAGAAAAACTCTGCTTGAAAATATTGAACTTGTAGTGACGTATGCCCAGAAAAAACAAGAAGAAAAAAGTATGGGGCAGGTTAATCTTTTTGATTTGTTGAGTGAGAGCAATATTAATCCCATGGCCTTTCTTGATTTGGATGAGGTACCTGACTTTGATGATCAGGAAAAGTTGAATTATGAAGCAGAGTTAATGGGAATATATGTTTCTGGGCATCCTTTGTATAAGTTTGCTGATATAATTACGCAGATGTCGTCAATGAGTATTAAGGAAGTTCATGACTGTGTTGGAGATGATAAAAGGGAAATGACACTGGCCGGATTAATTACAGGGAAGAAAAACATCATTACTAAAAAGGGCGATAAAATGTGCTTTGCCACATTAGAAGACCTTTCAGGTAAAATTGAATGCATTGTCTTTCCGCGCACATTTAGTGAGTTTGAACATTTATTAGATTCCAATGAGCCAATGGTCATGAAGGGACAGGTGAATTTGGCAGAAGATCCAAGAAAATTTTTCCCCATAAAAATTCAAAAACTTAAAGATCAAGCAGAAGAAAGAGTGACTGGAGTAAGGATTAATATAAAGCTCGAAGATTTCAATGAGTCGAGGCTTAATCGACTTCGTCAAATACTGTTAAGTTATAGAGGTACTGCTCCTACTCATATCATATTTGATGATAATTTGAGTAAGGGGCGCTTAAAACTTGGCGAGGAATATTTAGTGAATCCTACGCCACAGTTGGCCGCGAAAATCAATGACGTATTGAAGGATGATAGTGTAAAATTCATCATCGACGGAAAAATAGAAAACGTGGGAATGATCTGATGAAATTTAAAATTAGTTTATTATTGATGTTTATATCTATGAGTCTACTAGCGGAAATGACAAATGGAGAAGGGAGATTTTACGCATACGAAGATGATTCATTGAAATTTATTAATCAGCAGCTTCTTTCCTCAGCGTTCCAAGATGTCTTAGATAAAGAGATGAAGAAGATGGGACTTGATTCAGATTTATTCTGGCAAAAATTTGAAGAAAGACTCGCAGAAAATTTAAATCCTATAAGTGATCGCTTACAAAAAAAATATGGTATTAACCCTCCGGAAAGTAGTGAAGATAAAAAAGCAGATGTTGATCCAGCTAAGAAAGATGCCTTTGATAAAGAGTTTCGACTCATTAAGTTAAAAATGCGTGCAAAATTAGGCAATATTCGTAAGGCCATCAAATCTTATGAAATCAAAAAAAAGAGCAGGGCGACAAGATCGGCCTCTTCAAGGTTTTTAATTCTCTCTGCTCTTGTTGATTCAAAACAAGTTCATGAAATTTATAAATATTTCACAAGATCAGGCCAAGGTTTGCAGTTTGAAAAAACTTATCTCACTGTGAACTATGAATTTCAACAAACAAGCTGGAATGAGTTAGGGGTTGAAAAATCTGATGATTTCACATCTGTACTTGAACAATATTGGCAACAGTGGTTAGTTGATAATTTTAAAGAAAAATTAGGTGAAATTATAATTGCCGATTCGTCTCGGAAAAAGATGCTTCAAGACTACGTATTTCAGATGTCTACAAATGCTCAACTTATGACTGGTGAAAGTAGTGCAATTGGACAAGATTTTCAAAATAACTCTTGGCTCAATATTCAACTTAAATATAGAAGAATTGACGATAATGAGAAAAAGGATGAACGTGCTTTTGAAATTAGCGCAAAATTTCTATATTTAGACTTAAACAATTCAGAAGTTATACTTAGTGCAGATTATCCAAGAGTTGAAAAAGTTTTTAAATTTGAAAGCGATCATAAACTAAGTTCACTCATTGCTAGTTTTTCTTATCAACTTCCTCTACAGGACTTGTTGAAAATAAGACCCACATTGGCCCAAATCCCAATGAATTCTTCTCGTTTTATTCTCGAAGTTAATGGTCTGACAAATATCAAAGATTTAATTCAGGTAAATGACCATCTAACTAATGTAGGGGTAATATTAAATTTAAAATCAATGATTAAAACCTATTCTGGAAGTAAAGGCATTCTGGCCATTCAGTATACTGGAAAGAAAGAGGATTTGAATAAACTTTTATTGAAAATAGATCAATCAAAGTTAAATACAAATATGCTGATGGCCTTTCCTAACAAGGAGAATATGGGAATTCTCATTTTGAAATACATAACTGAAAACTCTACTCCTGTTCAAACTGATTTGACCAAGGAAAAGATATGAAAAATTATTTAAATCATTTTACCATCTTTATTATTTTACTAACCTCATGTTCAATGCCCAAAGTTAAACAAAGAGGTATTGGTGGATTACCCCCTCAGGAAGCAGTTAATGAAACTTTTAGTGGTGTAAAAAAGAAAGTTTCCATTTTACCTTTCTTCAACGAGGCCCCTTATGGTGGAGATGATTTGGCGTTAACTGCAAGCAGTGAACTGCAAAATGAACTTTTTAGAA
Source organism: Halobacteriovoraceae bacterium (assembly GCA_020635115.1). NCBI lineage: Bacteria > Pseudomonadati > Bdellovibrionota > Bacteriovoracia > Bacteriovoracales > Halobacteriovoraceae > Halobacteriovoraceae bacterium. Next base: position 159,402 of record JACKAK010000009.1, read on the forward strand.
CAGGAGAGTTCATTTTTGACCCTGTTGATCAAAACATGTTTGGAACTTCCAAAGAAATATATTCAGGTGGGGGAGTTAAGCTGGTTCAACTCTCGCGTAGGGCCAAGGTAGCAGGTATTAACTTTGTCATCTACGGAAGAATAATTGAGGCCAGAGTCAGAGAAAAAACCGATGAAATTGGACTTGTAAGAAAAACTAAATCATACTCAGAGTCACAAGTGGAAATACGTATTTTTGATGTCAACAGTAATAAAGAAATATACACGGATGTATTGAGAGGTTTAGCTGACGAATCTTCTTATAAGTTTTTTAAAACAGCACGCGAAGATCAACTTCTTAATCGCAGAAATCTAATGAGATATTCAGTGAGAATCGCAGTTAGAAGATCCATTCCAAAACTTTTATCTCTTTCAAAAAAACTAGAATGGATAGGAAGAGTGGCCAAAATTGTCGGCAACAAGATTTATATTAATGCTGGTAGAAAAAGTGGAATTCAAGTTTCTGATATTTTAAAAGTCATTACCGAAGGACAGGATATTTTTGATCCAGAAACAGGTGCATTAATTGGAGTTTCACGTGGTGAAATTAAAGGAACCGTCGAAGTTATAGATTATGTGGGGATTGATGGCGCAGTTGCTATTTTACATTCGGGAGGATCTGTATTAGAAGGTGACTACGTCATGTTATACTAATAATTGAGATCCAAAATGTATTCACTCCTAAAAAAATGTTTGTTTCAAATTGATCCAGAAGTAGCTCATAATTTGATAATTAATTTAATGGGTAAGTTTCCTAAAACATCGGAAGTATTTTGCCAAAATAATATTGGAGAAGACGAAAAGTATAAATGTTTCGGAAAAAATATGTCCTGGCCCTTTCCAATCGGACTGGCCGCTGGACTTGATAAAAACTCAAAGGCCGTTTCATTCCTATCAAAACTCTATTTTGGTGCTATTGAAGTTGGTACTGTTACACCCCTTGCACAACCCGGAAACCCTATGCCAAGATTATTTCGCTACCCTGATGAGCAAAATCTTAGAAATCAAATGGGTTTTAATAATAACGGAATGGAGGAGATGCGCCAAAATATTCTTGGACAAAATAGGAATAACAAAGCTTTAGGAATCAATCTTGGAAAGAATAAGGTGACCTCAAGCGAAGAGGCGTGGAGAGATTATCAAAAGTCATACACTTTTCTTAAAGACCAAGCAGATTATATTGTTGTGAATGTTTCATCACCAAATACTCCGGGACTTAGAGATCTACAAACTTCAAAAGGATTAGAAGATATTTTAAAATCAATCGTTGATGTTAGAGAAAAAGACGATCCAGCTTTATTTGTAAAAGTATCTCCTGATTTAAATTTACAAGATCTAGATTCGATAATTGATCTTGTGAATGATTTTAATATTCAAGGTCTTATTGCAACTAATACTACGATAATGCCTGAGTATGGAACAGGAGGAATGTCTGGAAAAATCTTATTTCCGAAAAGCAAAAAAATTCGTTCTCATATTTTAAAACGTATTGAAAATATGAATTTAGATTTAATCGGTGTCGGTGGTTTTTCAAGTTTCGAAGAAATCTATGATTTTTGGAGAGAGGGTGGGACATTTGTTCAAATTTATTCTAGTTTTATTTTCCAAGGGCCCAAAATATTGAGTGATATCAAAAAAGGAATAGATTCCAAGATTTTAGAATATAAAGTGAGTTCATTTCAAGAATTTCTTCAAAAGTTACGATAATTTTTTTGGCATTCTTATTTTAAAAGTTGTATTGAAACCTTCGATTGGTTTAACAAGGGACAATTTACTATCAGCACTGTTTAAAATTTCCTTACAAAGACCAAGCCCAATACCTCTTCCTGAACGATTTCCTTTAGTCGTGAAAAAGGAATCAAATATTTTGTCTTGAATTTTTTCAGGAATTCCGCTACCTGTATCACTAAAGAACATATCAAGAAAATCACCTTCATCATTAAAATGTATTTTTATCAATCGTTGGGGTTGTTCTTTTGATATTGAATCAATTGAGTTTGCTAGTAAGCTTACAAAAACTTGCAAAAATTCTCCATAATGACATTTTACAGTATATTCTTCAAACGGAAATATGGCATCAACTGAAATATCTTTGTTCTTAAGAGTACTATCTGACAGTAAAATAGAATCTTCCAATATTGTAGAAATACAATGCTCTTCTTTATCTAAGTTATCTACTGGTCGAACATATATTTTTACACCCTGAACGATCTGTTTAACCCTACTGATCGTTTTTTCCATACGCATGAGAGTATAAATCGTTCTATCTTGAGGTTCATTTGTTTTAATAGATCTCTCTAAAGATTTTGTAATATTCATAAGTACTGTGAGTGGATTGTTAACTTGATGAAGAATGTCTGCAAGCATTTCTCCAAGGCTAGCAAAACGAGACGATTTTGTGATGTAATTCTCTAAGTTTTTTAATTTAGTTGTATCAAAACTTATAACTAAAATTTTGTTTTGCTCAGAATATTTTACTCCAACAAGCCAAAATTTTCTTAATTCTCCTCTTATTTCAATATCAGCTTCTTCAGAAAGTTGGACATCCTCAGAATCTAGTACCTCTTGAACAAACCTTTTGAAATTTCCGTTTTGAGTGTAAAAACCAACTTCTTTCCCGATGAAATCTTCAGGCTTCATATCAACAATATCAGCAAGTGTTTTATTTACACCTAGATATTTCATATCAGTACTAATCCATGAAATAGTACAGGGAGTATGATCCAAAATCGTATTTAATTTCTCAACTTGTTCAGTCGCACTTGCGTAGGAATCATAAAGTTTTTTTAAGCTCTCTTTTGTTAAATCTGAACGAAGATTACCTTCTTTGTCCAATAGTCCAAAAGATTTCAGAAAATCGTTTAAAGATTGATTCATATTTTACCATCCTATCAATATATTTTAGCGGCCTTGGGAGTGAGTGACTCGAGGAATTTTTTTCTATAAATATTTAAATTTTATGGTCAATTAACTAATTGAAAATTTTCATGTGATTCTTTTAATAAACCGAATATCTCGGATATACATGCTTTAAAAAAAATAATACTCAATGATTTTTTTTAATTTTTCTCTCAATATTCTATGAACGGCAACTATCTTTATATTTGATTGAATTTTTTCAGCAAACGAATATTTTTTTGAATGAGATATGTAATTAAAATGATCGTGTTTACTTCTTAGAGCAATTGATAAATTTAAAAAACGAGAAGTATCATCTTTTCTATGAGAATCTTGAATTTGGATAAAAAAGGCGGCGTCCGACAGTTTTATGGCATTATCAAAGTTTCGAAGCAAAGTCTTGGAGTTTAAGTCTTTAAATTGTCCAAGTACAAAAACTATTTTACCTTCTGTTTTATTCGATTCATATAATATTTTTTTTAAATCGTTCATAGATTTTTTGTAATTTGGAAAACCTTCAGCTACAGCATTCGTATATGAATTTCGATTAACTTCCATCAATCCATCAGAATTAAATGTATAAAATGAAATATTGAAAGCATTGAATCGAGATAAAAGTGTATTTTCTAATTCGCGTGAGATTTTCTTGGCCTCTTCTATCGCCAAGCCCATATCAATAGAATTATCAAGTATGAAATACAATCTTAAATTGTCAAAATCTTTGGTATTTAATCTAAAAAAATTTGAACATCCTTCAAAATGAGAAGGAAAAACTGGAAAATTTCCCGCAAAGATGCAAAAATTTGGAAAAAAAATAAATGTTAAAAGCAATAGTTTCATTTAGGTATAGTTGGGTCTTTTTTCGTATGGAATTGGGTCTTCCAAATTCGCCCTTTGAAAACCACGTAATCTCAATGCACAAGAATCACAAACTCCACACGCCTTCTCCTCTCGAGCATAGCAAGACCAACTTTTTTCCAAAGGTGCTTTAAGCTCAATGGCCTTCTTGACGATTTCTTCTTTTTTTAGCTCAATTACCGGAGTTATGATGCTTATATCTCCATTTTTTGTACCTTCTTTTATGAGCTTATTATACGCCTTGAAATAACTTGGTCTACAATCAGGATATCCAGAGGAGTCTTCATCAACTGCTCCAATATAAATCTTTTTCGCACCAATAACTTCTGCCCATGAGACGGCCATGGCCATAATATGAGTATTTCTAAAGGGAACATAACTATCAGGTATCTCTTTTGAGTCCCCTTTAAAATTTTTAACCTCAATTTTGTCATCAGTTAAAGAACTCCCTCCAATTTGTTTTAAGAATGTAATATCAATCACTTTTCTTAATTCTTTTGGAACGCCATAATGATCTGCAATTGAATGAAAACAATGAAGCTCTTTTTTCTCAGTGTTCTGCCCATAATTTAAATGTAAAAAAGCGAGACGACGGTGATTTTCATTTGCAATAGCTGCACTAACCAATGAATCCATGCCTCCACTCACAAGAACAATTGCGAGATCTTCTGACTTCATCCTATAACTCCTTCACCGTATCTTTCAAATAAGCTAGAAACTTATCTATCTTTTGATTGGTTCGTTTCTTTTTCTCTTCTAGTTTTCCCACCTTATCCTGAAATAAAAGGTAAAACTTTATTTTTGGCTCTGTACCCGAAGGCCTTAGAAAAAGTTTGTCACCAGAAGTAAATGTAAAACCTAATACATTACTTTTAGGTAAATCTAAACTCTCGCTTTTTGAATTTGTAAAATTTATTGATTTTTGTTGCTGATAATCTGACAATTTTGAAATCTTATCTCCACAAATTTCATTTGATTTAAACGTTCTAAAATATTCCATGATCCTTTGGATTTTCTCCGCACCTTCCTTACCCAAATAATCTAAAGTAAGTAGTTTTTCTGATGAAAATCCATACTCTTCATAAATTTTATCAAGTCCTTGCAAAAGATTCAGATTTTGTCTCTTATACCATAAAGCAATCTCGGCCATTAAAGCGAGGGAGCTCACCCCATCCTTATCTCTCACATTATTGTGATTTAGATAACCAAATGACTCTTCAGTCCCAAATAAGAAGTTTTTTTCTGGATTTGTTTTTTCTATTTCATTCATTTTTCCACAAATCCACTTAAAGCCAGTGAGTGTATTATAGACTTCTACTCCAAATTTTTGAGCTATCGTTGTTTGCAATTCTGAAGTAACAATAGTTTTAACATAGTACGGATTCAAGGGCAGTCTATTTTGTTCTTTGAGATTAGTAAGAATATAGTGAATCATTAAAATACCTATCTGATTACCATTTAAATATATGACTTCACCATCATTTCTAAAAGCAACACCTAATCTGTCGGTGTCTGGATCAGATCCCATCACAATATCAGCATCAATTTCTTTCATCTTTTTTACTGCAAGCTCTAATGCTTCGGGGTTTTCTGGATTAGGACTTTTTACGGTTGGAAAACTTCCATCTGGTAATGACTGCTCTTCTACTATATGAAGGTTCGAAAAACCTAAATCTTCAAGTATTCTTTTACAAGGAATGAGTCCTGTTCCATGAATGGGAGTATAAACGATCTTTAATTGTGGCCCAAATTCTTGACACAGTTGTGGATTCACGTGCCACTTTTCTAAGGACGCAAAATATACGTCTTCAACAGCTTCTCCTACCCAAATGATGCTTTTTTCTGTCACACCTTCATTAAAATCTTTAAATGAAATTTCTGAATAATCCTGAATTTTATTAAATTCATCAATAATGTATTTGTCATAAGGAGGTGTGACTTGAGCACCATCCGACCAAAATGCTTTAAAACCATTATATTCTGGTGGGTTATGGCTGGCCGTGATCATGATGCCGGCCTTTGAATTGTGGTGACGAACAGAAAATGATAAAAGAGCAACCGGATTCATCCTTTCAAATATATATGACACAATTCCATTACCTGAAAGTACGCTACAAACTTCCTTTGCAAACTCGAATGAGTAATTTCTAGAATCGTAAGAAATGGCCACTGAGTTTACTTCACTTGGAAAGGTTCTTTTAATTACATTTGCCATTGCTTGGGTCGCCTTGCGAACATTGTATTTATTCATTCTGTTAAGGCCCATACCTAAAATACTTCTGAGCCCACCCGTTCCAAATTCTAATTGCTTATAAAATCTTTCTTCAATTTCTTTATCATCCTTAAGGTCGATGAGCTTTTGTATCTCGGCCTTATCTTCTTCACTAATAATGGAGGAATTCACCCAAAGATGAGCTAAATCATAGGCATTTTTATTCATTTGTTTTCTCCTTAACACTCCAAAAAAATAGAATGGCAATGTCTCAAAAATGTAAAAAAATGGCAAATACCATGCTATTATGTCGGTACAAAAAGGTTTTAGAAGGAGAATTTATGGCCAATAAGGATATGAAACATTCTTCAAATGTTGAAGGAAAGTTTTATTGCACTGATCCAGATGATGAGAATGGAGAAGGATGCATTGCGTGTAATGTTTGTTATACAGGAGCTCCAGATTTTTTTGCTGAAGATGATGATGGAAATGCTTTTGTTAAAAAGCAGCCTACAACACAGGAAGAAATTGATTTATGCGTTGAGCAAATGGAAGCTTGTCCGGTTGCGTCTATTGGTGATAATGGTTAAAAATTATCTTCGAACCATTCTTGACAACGCTTAAGGGGGGATGTGATTTTCCCCTTAAGCTCGGATAGTGTCATCCCTTTTTGCTTAGATTTTTCAAAATATCTGAAATCACCGTTTTCATTAAGATATTGTAACACATTTGTTCTAAGGCCGTGCATTTCACTTTTCAAAGCATTCGAAACTTCTGACTTACCAAGATAATTTTCTCTAGGATCAGTCATCTTCAAAATTGCAGAAGCTAATAAATTATCAAGACCACTCATTTGTGAGTAGATCTTCATTGTTCTTTTGGATTTTAGACTACTAAGAATATAATTCACAAATTCTTCGGTAGGATAAATGGATAAGAAGAGAAAAATGTTTTGGAACCTTAGCTTTTGTTGAGGGTTTTTTTTGATAAAAGTGGTTTGGTTTTCAAATTGCTTAATATACTTAAATAGTCTTTTTAAGATCAACTTTTTTTGCTCTTCACTATTTATTAAAAGCGGTTTTTCCTTAAGAATGTAATTTTCAATTTTAACAAGTGCCTCTCTAAGATATTCGTGTCCTAAACGAGAAGTGCTTTCAGGTCCTAGCAATGACATTGTTATGAAATAATCACTTAGAAGTTCAGAAGAATTAGACTTTGAATTCTCATAGAGAATTATTTGTTCAAAGACATGGGATGATTTATTGTTGAGATAAAGAAATTCCTGATGAACTTCTCTACCAATGCTCAGCATGTTGTCTATGGCCCAAATAAAACCTCTTTTTTTGTCATACTGTGCTACACTCATATGAGCATTGAAATATTTCATTAATCTAATTAAGTCACTGATTTCAAAATCAAATTGATTATCTCGACGCCGTAAGTATTCCTTATATTTTTCAAATTTTGTGGAACTTCTTTGCGAATGACGAAGTTGTTTTCTTATATTGTGAATAAGATGTAGTTGTGCGTTGTTAATAACGCTCTGTTCTTGCTGAGTGATTAAATCAATATAGGGTGGTTGAAGTAGTTTGTGATACCTAGAAATTATTTTTTTTAAGTACTTTGTTTGAGCAGAATTATCACTTTTTAAAATTTCTTGAATTGAACTCTGATCAATTCCTATCGCATGAGTGATGTAAACAACATCTGGAAAATTACGTGCCTTGGCCATCTGTGGGGCCAATTCAATTAGTGCTTTTGTTTTACTGTCTATACTCGTTTCACTGGAGTAAGCTGAAAAACTTAAATAAAATATTTTAAAACTTAGGATAATTACTCTTAACATTTTCATCCAATCCTTATAGATAAAATATTAAAATCTTAAAAGAGGCAAAGTAAAATATTCAGATATATTTCTGAATTTTTAGTGTTTAAGTTACTTTTAATATTGAAAAATTGTTTACGTGTCGGTCCATGTTTGGGACAATACCAACAAAGAATAACTTTAAAAGAGGTTTATCAATGCATTCAGAAACAGCAGCAGCTGTTGTAAAAACAGCAGCAGTGGCGCCTACTACGATCCAAATCTTGGCGACTGTAATTTTCGCTCTCGCTCTCATTCACACATTCGTCGCAAAGAAATTTGAAAACATGGCGCACCATTATCCTGTAGGTTCAATGGGAGAAAATCTTTTTCACTTTCTTGGAGAAGTTGAAGTTGTTTTCGGACTTTGGTCCTCAATCTTTCTTTTGGGTTATTCGATTTTGGAAGGATTTGCAGTATGGGATACCGAACATCATCACGTGATTGGAGGGGCCCTTCATTATTTAGACTCAACTGACTTTACTGAACCAGCTTTTGTTTTTGTCATTATGTGTGTAGCAGGAACTAGACCAATTATTATCACTGCAGAAAAGTGTATTATGTTATTTTCAAAATTAATACCTCTACCAAGCAAAATGGCCTTTTATGTATCTACCCTTGTATTAGGTCCATTACTTGGCTCTTTCATTACAGAACCTGCTGCGATGACAGTTACGGCCCTCATTTTACTTGATTACTTTTATTCTTCAGATATTTCACAAAAATTTAAATATGCGACTTTGGGTTTACTCTTTGTGAACGTGTCAATCGGTGGAACTCTGACTCACTTTGCAGCACCTCCAGTTCTGATGGTTGCAGGCGCATGGAAATGGGGAACAATGCATATGCTGGCCTTTTTTGGTTACAAAGCGGCCTTTGCTGTTATTATGGGGACCCTTATTGTCGCATTTTATTTCAAAGATGAGCTTAGAGGTAATTTAGAAGTTAAGCAAAAACATGAAAATTATATGGTTCCTTCTTGGTGGATCATTTTAATCCATTTGGTGTTTCTTGGTTTAGTTGTTATGACTGCCCACCATCCGAAGTTTTTTCTTGGATTATTTCTCTTTTTCCTTGGGTTTACTCAAGTCACTCAAGAATATCAGGATCCCATTAAATTAAAAGAATCTCTACTTGTTGGTTTCTTTCTTTCAGGCTTGGTGACACTTGGTGGGATGCAAAAATGGTGGATACAACCACTGATTGAATCACTCTCAACTGTACCTCTCTTTTTAGGAACGACAGCACTTACTGCTATTACTGATAATGCCCTTCTTACTTACCTTGGAAGGGTTGCGGGTATTGCATCTGATGCTAAAAAATATTTTCTTGTTGCTGGTGCTGTTTGTGGTGGAGGTTTAACTGTAATCGCTAACGCTCCAAACCCTGCAGGTTTTGGGATCTTAAAAGGTTCTTTTGGAGAAAGTGGAATAACTCCTCTTGGTTTGTTAAAGGCCGCTATATTACCAACGATCATTGCCATGCTATGTTTTGGTTTCCTGCCAAATCTATAAAACTAGAATTTGATTGGTTCAAAAGTCTCTTGGTAAATTTAATAAGAGACTTTTGAAATTGTAGATATTTCTTAATTATATGAGGAGTTTTGCAATGAATGATCCAGAAATTCTTCTTGAAAAAGAATTAAGAATTCTGATGAAAACCACTCATGGTAGGCGAGCTTTTTTGATGGCCATGCCTATGCTAATAGCTGCTTGTTCTAGTTCTTCAAAACATCGTCTCAGAGAAGGTGATAACACCGGACAAAAGACAGAAATGACTTATGATGATGAAAGAAAAATGACTCAGGAATATTTACCCAAAATGAGTCAAGAATATCCTGCACATAACGATCAAGAAGTTCAACGTTACATCAATTCTATTGGACAAAAAATAGTAGCTTCCAGTGGACTTAATAATAATCCTTATACGTATAATTTTACTGTTGTTCAAACAAATCAAGTTAATGCATTTGCTCTTCCTGCTGGAACAGTGTTTGTGACGGCCCCACTTATAAAAATGGCCAGCACAGAGGCAGAGCTTGCTGGAGTGATAGGCCATGAAATTGGCCATGTACAAGCAAGACATACTGCTGAGAGGATTGAAAAATCCAAAAGTGAAACTAAGAATTCAATTCTTTATGGACTTGGTGGAGCAATTCTTGGAGGAGCGGCGGGTTTTGGACTTGGAAAACTGATTTGCAATAAACAAGATCGAGAGTGTTTGGCCAGAGCGGCCAAATATGGAGCTTTGGCCGGAGCGGGTGGAGGTCTACTCATTCAAAAATTTGGTTTTATGGCCAATTCTCGTGAAGATGAAATGGAAGCTGATCGAATTGGTTTTAAAACGGCCTGGAATGCAGGTTATCACAAAGACTATGTGGGTGGTTTTTACACAAAGCTCTATGAAATGGAAAAAAAACACTCCAAGGGAAACAACAAATTATTAGCTTCTTTTGCAGATGCTTTGAGTACTCATCCTCCAGGGGAGGATAGGGTCACGCAAATGAAGCAGATGTCTAATCAATACCCTTTAAAAGGTAAGAAGGTATCTTCAAATAGATTTGATGAAATTAAAAAACGTCTTTAAATAAATTATTTAGGTTAGATTTTTTTGTCAGGTACTTTATCAACGAGAATTTGCATTAATGCATCCTTGCATTTTAAAATTCGCTTTTAAGCAATAGAATGTCCATGCTACAAATTGAATTTTATGATGGCCTTCTTTGTGCATTGAGAACGGTTTGAAGAGAAACAATCGTAAAATTAACAATAGTTTACCATCTCAAATCCTTTGATGTTTTCAAAAAGTGGGTAGGACCCCATTATGAGATTTCAGACAAAAAAATAGAACCTAGGAATGAAATCAAAGGCGATATTGCCCGTATCATGTTCTATATGGAGGACAAATACGGAGTGAAGATTATTTCTAACAAAAACAAAAAGCTTTTTGAGGCCTGGAACAAGGTTGATCCAGTAGATGAAGAGGAAAAACGCATTAACTGCCTAAACGCCAAGAGACAAGGAAATGAGATTAAATTTGTAGGTAAATGTAGCGAATTAGCTGTAATGACATGGCATTTTAAAGTTTTTTGACCTTGATCCGACATACATATGGATATATAATGTAATAACAATGTAAACCCTAAAAATAGGAGGACACAATGATAAAAAACCTAACCAAGCATGGAAATAGTATGGCCCTCATAATTGATAGGCCTATCTTAGATCTTCTCAATATCTCTGAGGGGACACCACTTGAAATTTCAACTAACGGAGAATCACTTACAATATCTCCTGTAAAAGATGAGAAACGTTTAAAGCAGTTCCAAAAAGCACTTGAAAAAACAAATAAGAAATACGGTCGTGCGCTCAAGAATATGGCCTAAAAATGGATGATGTCGCATTTTTAACTATCTTCGAAGTTTTAGAAATACATGAAAACCAAATTGAGTTATATGGTGGTAGTCTTGGAGTTAGAGACAAAGGTTTACTTCTAGCAGCTCTTGCACAACCAGAAACAACCTTTGACGGAAACTTTTTACATCAAGATATTTTTTCAATGGCATCGGCCTATATGTTTCACATTATCTCGAATCATCCTTTTATAGATGGAAACAAGAGGGTTGTGACCTTAAACCATTGACTAGTCCAGTCTAAAGATGAGTTGCACTGAGTCTGTGTTGTACATCTTCTCGTTCCTTTTTGACAAATTCTTTAGGTGTTAAATATTTTAATGAACTGTGTATTCTCTCTTCATTGTATTCTTTTCTCCAGCTTTCAATTACAACTCGAGCTTCAGCCAAAGTCGAAAACCAATTTTGATTCAGACATTCATCTCGAAAACTACCATTAAAACTTTCAATATAAGCATTATCAGTTGGTTTTCCTGGACGAGTAAAATCTATTTCAATATTATTCCTGTAACTCCACTCCAACATGGCCTTAGATGTAAATTCAGGCCCATTGTCTACTTGAATTCTTTTTGGTTTTCCATGTTGATTGATCATTCGATCAAGTTCTTTGGTTACAATTATTCCTGAGATTGAATGATCAATATAAAAACCTGGAGAATACCTTGTGAAATGATCTATAACTGTCAATATTCTAATCTTTCTTGAATTTGCAAGTGAGTCTGAAACAAAATCCATAGACCAAACTTCGCCCCCTTTAGATGCCGAAGGTTTTACTATCCGTGGAAAAAATTGTTTTTTCTTTTTTCGTTTCAATTTTAAAGAAAATCCCTGCTCAAAATAAATTCTTTGGGTTCTCTTGCGATTTTGAACTATTCCTTCTCGGTTTAGAATCACATGAACTCGTGGATATCCATACCTTCGATGTTTATGAACAATTTGTTGCATTCGATTAATAACAATTTGGTCATTCTTAATCAAAGTTAATTCATATCGATAGCTTGATCTGTTAATATCTAAAACTTGGCACGAAAGCCGCTCACTGACCCCAAACTTATCAATGAGCATTTTAGCTGCATTTTTCTTTTGTTTGGGCCTTAAAAGTTTCCCTTGGCAACTTCCTTGAGCATTTGGTTATCTAAACTTAAATCAGCAACGAGTCGTTTTAAACGTCGATTTTCCTCTTCAAGACTTCTTAGTTTTTTAGCATCAGATACCTGCATCCCGTGAAATTTTTTCTTCCACTTATGAACTGTTTGCTCGGCCATTCCATATTTGCGTCCAAGTTCTTTTGCTGGTATTCCCGATTCATATTCCTTCAAAATTTTGAAAATCACTTCTTCTGAAAATTTTTTGCCTTTCATTTTATTGTCTCCTTGTTTAGTTTTTAACACAGTGAGACTCACTCTGAGAATGGACTAAATTTTGGGTTTATGGTCAGTATAAGTGTTCCCACTGTGGATTGGATATTGACAGAGATTTAAACGCGGCAATTAACTTAGAAAGTTTTGTTAATCATAGAATACGGGGAGCTGCCTCGGAATTTACGCCTAAGGAGATGACGGCAATTGATCTTTGGAAACTATCTAAAGATAAAACCAGCATCGATGAACTAGGAAATGAACACCAGAATTACGTGAGTAGTTTTGGGTAGGTTTCATTCAGCGGTTTCATCTGTATTTGAAAGCATTGAGATCATAGGTTTTATTATTAACTTTTCATCTTCGTTAAAAAAACAAAAAAATCGATAAGACCCAGCTCGGTATGTCAATACGAACATCATCTGAACAACTTTTAATCAATTTGTGCCCTTTTTCCTTATTTTTTAGGCCAAAAATTGGTATCAATCTTGTAGAAATATCCATTAAATCAGAGGGGCATTTTTCATGGATATGGACACAAAAATTAGTGATTTGACACTGTCTTTGTACGATTCTTGGGTAGGTGAGTGCATTGAGATCGTTAAGGCAGAATTAAAAACTCATAATTTAGAGTTAGATGTTTCATTTTGGATAAGCGATGACTGGTTCTGCCCTGATGGAGTTGTAGGTATCGGCATTCCTTTCTATCTTTTGACACCTGAGTTAATCAAAATAGAAAAGCAAGAAATTGGTAAGGCCGAAGGGAGTACCAAAAGAGAATGTTTGAGAATAATTCGACATGAGTTGGGACATGCAATCGATAATGCTTTTAAATTGAGAACTTTTGAAGAAAGACAAAATCTTTTTGGCGATTCTGATAAACGTTATCCTGCTAGCTATATCCCAAAATTTTATTCACAAAAATATGTTACTTACTTAGGTGATGGCTATGCTCAGTCCCACCCCGATGAAGATTGGGCCGAAACATTCGCCGTGTGGTTAGATCCTGATTCTAACTGGAAATCTAAATATCAGAATATGGAATGCATGACTAAATTACTCTATATCGATAAAATCATGCGTGAAATTCCAAAATTAAAACAAAAAGTTTTTTGTAAGAAAAAGGTAGACCATTTTACAAATGATGATAGAACATTAAGAGAATACTTCAACCAGAAGAGAAGAAGACTAAAAATTTCAAAGAAAAGAAGAATACCATTTGAATTAAAAAAAATTTCAACAAATTGTAATGAATCTTCTCTGGCCAATTTTCTAAATAAAAATAAGGTAATACTAAAATCAAATATTCTAAGCTGTGAAGAACTTAAATCTTATGAAGTTGATAAAACCATTCAGGAATTGATTGTTATTTCTAAGCAAAATCGACTTGGTTTGAAAAGAGACACACAAACACCTAAAATTAAAGTAGTAAGCAAGTTTGTGCAAAACTACACCCTTAAAAAGAAATTAAGGGGAGATTTTAGGATATATATGTGAGAGTTATCGTTTTAGTTCACTCAGATCTTATTCCACCGGAAGAGGTGGCAAATCCTAGTGATATTGAATTCAAACCTTGGGTTACCGAGTTTGATGTCATTCAAGAATTAAAGAACTCTGGCCATGTCGTCAGAGTTGTCGGTTTAGATTCCAATTTGGATGTTTTAAGACGTGAGATCTTTGAATTTCAACCAAATATTGTTTTTAATCTACTTGAAGAATTTGATGGAGAGGTCCTATTTGACCAAAATGTGGTCAGTTATTTAGAGCTAAAACGAATTGACTATACCGGTTGCAATCCACGTGGGTTAATGCTCTCAAGAGACAAAGCTCTTGCAAAAAAAGTACTAAGCTTCCACAGATTACAAACTCCGCATTTTCAAGTCTTTTTAAAAAAAAGAAGAACGAAAATAGAAAAAAAACTTAAGTACCCTTTGATAGTAAAATGTCTTCACGAAGAGGCTTCATATGGCCTTACTAAAGATTCCATAGTCAATAATGAACAAAAACTACGAGAGAGAATTGAATACATTCATGAAAATCTGAATCAAGATGCAATCGTTGAAGAGTTTGTTGAGGGACGAGAATATTTTGTTGGTATTTTAGGAAATCAAAAATTAGAAGTTTTACCAATATGGGAACTCCATTTTTCAAAAAGCGAGACACCTGAAAAAGAATTCTATACCGAAAAAGCAAAATGGAGTGAAAAATATCGTTCCAAAAAAGGCATAAAAACACAAAAAGCGGAGCTTCCAAGTGAGCTAGAAAAAAAAATTATTAAAACTTGCAAACGTGCTTACAAGGCACTTGAAATCAACGGTTATGCAAGAATAGATCTGAGAGTATCCGTTGATGGGGAAATATATATAATTGAGGCAAACCCAAATCCTAATATTGCCAGGCTTGATGATTTCGCACAAAGTGCTAATGCTAAAAAAATTTCCTATTCTAAATTAATTGAAAAAATTCTCAATTTAGGAAAAAGTTGAGAGATAAAGCTCTCTGGCCTCTTCTAGAACTTTCAAGGCATCGTCTCTATCTAAAAACTCTTCGACCACAACTTTTTTGTTTTCAAGAGCTTTATATTCTTCAAAAAACTTTTGAACTTCACTAAGTCTGTGAGGAGGGAGATCATGAATTGAATTATAATGTGAATATTCAGGATCATTTGCGTGTATTGCAATAATTTTGTCGTCGGCCTCTCCTTCATCAATCATTTTCATAAGTCCAATTGGTCTGGCCATCATGATTGTGAGTGGGAAAACTGGCTCTTGGCCGAGTACAAGAATATCGAGAGGATCATGATCTTCACAGTAAGTTCTAGGAATAAAACCATAATTGGCCGGATAATGAACAGAACTGAAAAGAACTCGGTCCACTTTAATCAGGCCAGTTTCTTTGTCCAATTCATATTTGTTTTTGGCACCTTTAGGAACTTCGATTATGGCCGGAAACAACTCAGGAAACTGTTGGCCAAGTTTAACGTCATGCCATGGATTCATCATATATACTCCTCAATAAAGTTAACCTTATTATACAGAAATATTGCATTGTGCAATATTTTTTTTCTGTTTTACCAAGATAATCAATTTGCCCCCACTAAATTTTACTTTTGAGATACAAAAGACGCTTTTTTTCAGGGAATTTTTCAATTGCATATCTAAGCATTGTTCTAGGCATATTATGGTAATGGCCTTTTAAAAATGCCTCTTCTATCGCTATATTTTCTTTACCAACCTCTCTTAACATCCAGCCAACTGCTTTATGAATGAGATCATGTTTGTCACTGAGTAGAATTTTTGAAATTTCTAATGTTGTTTCATAATGCTTTTTTTTGATGAAGTATAATGTTGTAATAATTGATATTCTTCTTGTCCATAGATCGTTTGAATGTGCCCACTTGAGAAGGTCAGCTTTTGATGTTTCTAAATATACAGGGCCTAAGACTTTGTAGGCCGAAATATCTACTAAATCCCAATTATTGATATATTTTTTATTCTTAATATAGAACTTGGCATTATGATTGAGTTCATCAATTAATCCCTGTTTTTGAAATTTCTGAGCATTTGTGCTTAAAATAACCAAGCAAGCAAATCTTATTTCATGGATAGGGTGGGAAATGCATTTTTGCAATTCAGCATAAGATAGATTGTTAAACAACTTACAAATAGTTCGTATTTGAGGATTTCGAACTCCGATAAATTGATCATTTTCCCCATATTCTCCAGGGCCTGTTTTAAAAAAACGTTGCATCGTCTTAGCATATTGTTCATTTGCATGATTTTTTAGCTCTTTTATGAGTTGATTGGCGTTTAAATTCATAGTTTTCCTCTTGTTTTGAAAAGGATACTATTTCCATGATCTAAAATGAAGGATGTTTTATGAGAAGATTACCAAAAGAGTTAAAAGAATTAATCAGTTGGAGTGTTGAAATATTAGGAGATACAATTTCAGCTGAGTACGGACAACATATTTTTAAAGAAATCGAGAATATTCGTCTCAAGATGAAATCTTTAAGAGGCGAAGATTATCAGAGTGTTTATCGTTCTTTGATGAAAGTTTCAAATCAGTTTTCTAAAATGGATAGTCAGGAACTTGAAAAAATATCTCATGCTTTTTCGCTCATGTTAGAATTAATCAATCGTTGTGAGAATGCCTACAGAACTTATAGGTTATCCCATAAGAAAGATCAGGAATTTAAAAAAATTCCATACGCTATAATTTTTGTACTTACGGCCCACCCAACTGAGGCCAGAGGACAAGAGATGTTGCGGCTATTTGATCAGATTGAAAATTATCTAACTGATTTTCTTTTAAATCCTAAAATTGGAACAGAGAAGAAAATCAGACATCTCATTAGATTGACTTTGAAAATGAGTCTATCTCGTTCTGAAAAACCACAAGTGTTTGACGAGGCCGAAAATATTTTCTCATACGCTTTGCGGGGAGATATCATCCACGAAATTGTTGAGCTTGGAAAAGCAAATATTCCAGTTTATTTAAGGACATGGGTTGGGGGTGATAAGGATGGACACCCTGGTGTAGACAACATTCAGTTGCTAAAAAGTTTAAATCTTTCTCGAAAATATTTACTTAAGTATTTTACGACAGAGTGGGAAAAAGCATGTGGCTATTTTGAGTTGTTTGGAAACAGATATAAAAAAAATGTAAGCGATATAAATAAGTTACTAGGGCAGATAAAAACAGTTGCACATGCTGATGGTAGGAAAATATTAGAATTGCGTGAAATGCTCTCACTATTGGACAAGGATTATAAAAAACAGGTTGGTGAAGAAAACCCACGAATTCGCAATTTACAAGTCCTCTTATGGCATTTTCCAGCACTGGTCTTAACATTAGAGCTAAGAGAAGATAGTGAAATCGTGAAAGATTCTCTCAAAAATGAAAATGCCATCAATAAGATGTTAGAAACAATTTATGAAATTTCAGAGGGGTTTAATCCTAAATGGTATGCAAGAGGTCTAGTTCTTAGCATGGTTGAAGATTCAATCGACATTGAAAATGGTATTAAATTAGTTAAAAAGATTTTCGGTGAGCACGTTTTACCTGTCGTTCCTCTTTTTGAAAATGAAAAGGCCCTAAAAAATTCAGTTTCTATTCTAGATCAAGTTTTTAATAAAAATAAAACACTCGCTTCTAGACATTTAAAATTGTGGGGAGGGAGATTTGAGGTGATGTTAGGTTACTCAGACTCTTCTAAAGAAAATGGTGTTCTTCCCTCTAGAATTCTAATTAATTCTTCACTCAATAATCTTGAAAAGTTTTTTAAGAAAAAGGGACTCACACCGGTATATTTTCATGGTTCAGGGGGCAGTGTTGCAAGAGGTGGAGGATCTTTAAAGGAACAAATCTCATGGTGGCCACCTTCAGCTGTGAATATTTTTAAAGTGACCGTACAAGGTGAAATGGTTGCAAGAAACTTTGCAAATGCCAAAATATTTAAGCGTCAAATTGATTATATTCTTAATGGCCATCAGTTTGCAGAAAATAGCATGATAGAAGCAAGTAAAAGGAAACTTCTTGAAGAATTTGCAGCAGATATTCAGGTTCAATATAGAAATCTTATACAAAGAGAAGATTTCTATCAGTTTGTCCAAGAAACAACTCCTTATGAGTATTTACATCTTCTTAAAATCGGTTCACGCCCATCAAAAAGGGGGGGAGACGCGAGAAATAAACTTCAATTAAGGGCGATCCCGTGGATTCTTTGCTGGACACAGTGTCGATTACTTTTACCTACATGGTGGGGAATTGGCTCAACATGGGAAAATCTCAATCCTGAGAAAAAGAAACAGATGAAAAATGTCTACGCTGATAGTCGGGTATTTTATTCTTTTGTAAAACTACTTGGTTTTACGCTGGCCAAAGTCGATCTAGGTGTTTGGAAAGTTTATGTGGAGAGTTCAGATCTATCGGATGAATTAAAGGAAATATATTCTAAGTTAATAATTTCAGAATTTAAGAAAACCGTAGAGTTCTTTTTTGATATAACAAAAGAAAATGAATTTTTATGGTTTAGGAGATGGTTACAAGAAAGTATAAACTTCAGATCTTCAATGATTCATCCTTTGAATTTGATTCAGATAGAGGCCTTAAGGCGAAAGGATGCTAAACTTATTAGAGAGACAGTAACAGGCATTGCATGTGGAATGTTAACTACTGGATAAAATTACATAAATGATGTATTAACTTGAATATATCATTCAGATATTAAGAGTTTTTAATTTCATATAGCAATTTCTTTATATTCATTGATGAGTTTGAATATTCATAAAGTTATATCCTTAATTAAAAGTTAAATTCTTGATCTTTATCAAAGTATAAATTTTGAATTTATGTTCTACTGAAAATCAAGAGTAAATAAATAACAAAAAAATTAATGCATACGTTATAATTCTTTTAATAATTTTAACAAAAGAGTAAGTCATGAAAAAGATTGTTATTTTAGGAAGTAATTTTGCTGGTTCAACAGCAGCACTTGAACTGGCCAGAAAATCAAAGGATCTTTATCAAATTGTTGTTGTATCTCCAACGACTAATTTTTTATATGTTCCTTCACTGATTTGGGTTCCATTTGGTAGGAGAAAAGTTGAAAATATTACATTTAATATAAAAGATTTGATGAACAAAAAAGGAATTGATTTTATTCATGATAAAGCAGTTAAAATTGAAGCAGAAAGAAATGTTATAGTAACAGAAAAATCTGGAGAAGTGAATTACGACTATCTTGTTATTGCAACAGGAGTCTCATTGAATTTTGATTCGGTTAATGGACTTGATCGGGATAAATATTTCACTCAATGTATAGTAACTCCACCTCAAGCTCAAAAGTCTTATGAAGAGTTTCAAAAACTGGTAAAGGACCCAGGGCCGGTTGTCGTAGGCGCTACTCAAGGAGCTAGTTGCATGGGGGCCGCATATGAGTATTTGTTCAACATGGAAAAAGAACTAAGAAGACATGGAGTGAGAAATAAAGTTGATCTCACTTGGATTACACCTGAACCATTTTTAGGTCATTTTGGAATCGGCGGAGTTTTTGGTGGAGAGTGGATGCTTAAATTATTCATGAAAATGTATAATATTAAGTGGTATACAGATGCTTCTATCAAATCTATTGAAGAGGATAAAATTACTTTAAATTCTGGTGAAGTTTTACCATATAAAATGTCGATGTTGATGCCTCCTTTCTTAGGTGCGAATGTCATTCTCGACTCACCTGGAGTTGGCGATGAAAAGGGCTTTGTTCCTTGTGATGATACATATAAACATCTGAAATACGACAATATTTATGCTGCAGGTCTGTCTGTACAAGTTAAAGCACCTTTTGATCATATGACTACACCTTTTGGAGTCCCAAAAACTGGTTTCCCAACAGATGTTCAAGGTAAAATTGTTGCAAACAATATCTATCAAAAAATTACAAATAAGGGGAAAGTAAAAAGTCTTTCATTTGGAAAAATTCCTGGAATTTGTATTATGGACGCTGGTGGAAAAGAAGTTTTAATTATCACCAACCATCTTTTTAAACCGCGTCAGTTTGAAATAATGATTCCCAATGTTATTTCACATACAGGAAAATGGTTACTTGAAAAGTATATGTTAATTAAAAATAGATTTGGTTGGTCTTTTTTACCTTAGTATATCTAAGTGGCAAGTCTTTTGAAATTAACTGGCCACTCCATATAGAGAAAAATTTTCCCCATAATTTTACTATATTAATGTTAATTAATTTTTCATCGAAGAGTTTTCAAAAGGACTTTTCGATGAAAAATTTTATACTGATTTTATTATTTATAACAATTATAGATATCGCACATTCTGAAGATCAAACTGTTGGCCCAAAAAAGGAAGAAGAAAAAAGCAAAATAAATTTAGACTTTTATGCTTCCCTTGCGCTTAGACAAAATAGTTGGACTACTTTGTCAGGTGGAGAAGGGGTAGAAATAGAATCATCTATTTATAAAACAGCTGACTTTACTGTTCGCTCTGCGGACAATTGGGCCGTGGGACTAGCACTTGATTTAGGTGACAGTGAAAATAAGGCACAAAAAATTGCTGCCAACATTGGGCTTGGCAACTGGGGCTTCATCATCGAACAAGGTGATATTAAAGGCAAATTTTTAACCTACGATCGTTTGAGTTATCAAAATACCGGCACATTTGAATTTGATTATAAAAAATATGTTATTTACAGCGGTAAAGAATTCAAAACAGGTGGAGCATATGTTGAGTGGAATATGCCCTCTGAGGCCAAAATTGAATGGGGGACAAGTAAAACAAACGAAATAACTTTTTTTACCCAGAAAACAAACTATAAATTAATTGGTTATTTTATGGAATACGATCAATTAAGATATGTTATGCAATATCCAAATAGCAGTAAAAACAATTCTATTAATTTTAGTACATCGGTGATTATTGGATTCATGCAAGTTGAACCACTAGAGGTTAATAATTCTAAAATACTTTCTCTAACTGGTAATAATCCAAAATTTGATAAAGAGGCATCAGTTGGGACAATGAGTGAGGCAAGACTCGCGTATATATATGCAGCTAAAAAAGAAAAATATACCTGGGGTTTACAGCTAGGTTATATGGCCAGAATGCATGGATCGGCCATGGAATTGGGTGATAATGATATGAACTATACCGTCAACCCAGACATTGAGTTACACGTAAGTCACGGGCCATATCTACGTTTTGCTATGGTATGGTAAAAATACTTGCCTTTTTATTTTTATCCACATAAATCATCCTGATGAAAAAATGCTACTTTGAAGGACCAAATTCTCAAATTTTAAAAAACTGTTTGTCGCTTAAAGAAATTCATTTGAAGAGTCTAAACAAGTCTATTTTTAAAAATTTAAAATTTTCATTTGAAGACTCACTACTTAATTCAAAACAGTTTTTAGACTTGAGTACTTATTATGAACTTAAAATTCCAAATATTATCTATAAGACAAAATCTGCTGATGGAACAATAAAAGTCCTCATTGAATATGATAAAAACTCAATTGCTGAGGCGGTGATATTACCTTTTTATAATAATTTCAATGTCTGTTTATCGACGCAAGTCGGTTGTGCTATGAAATGTAGCTTTTGTTACACAGGAACTCAGGGATTAAAAAGAAATCTTACTGCAGGTGAAATTATAGCTCAGTATTTAATTTTAAGAAATGTTATTAGGGAACAAAATACTTCTTATATTAAAAAACCGAGAATCGTTTTTATGGGGCAGGGAGAACCTCTACATAATTTTGAAAATATTAAAAAGGCCATATCAGTATTAGTGGATCCACTAAAGGTTGATCTTGGACCTAGACAAATTACCATTTCAACTTCAGGATACCTTCCAAATTTAAATCGATTTGATGAACTTTATGGAGTCAATCTGGCCATTTCACTACATAGTGCAATTGATTCAAAAAGAACTAGATTGATTCCAATCAATTCTTCATATCCATTAAATGAACTCAAACAAACAATTAGTAAAATAAAATTGCGTACGCAACAATTTATTATTTTCGAATATCTCCTAATTGATAATTTCAATATGAGTCGCGAGGATGCCAAGGCCATAGCTGAGTTTACGAAAGGGATCCCATGCCTAATGAATCTTATTCCATTTAATGAATATCCTGGTTGTGACTTTAAGAGACCTGCAATGGAACAAGTGTTTAAATTCAAAGAATACTTGGTCTCTCATGGTCTTAGAACAATGATTCGAGCAACAAAGGGACATGATATTTTAGCAGCATGTGGACAGTTAAATTCCACTAAGTTTTAAAGAAGCTATTTTTTTCTTAATTTCCTTATTCATATTTTTAGATACTTCAGTTGAGAAATTATTTAATTGTTCAGACTCATAGAGTTTTTGAATGAGTATCGATATTTTGTCATTATGTTCTTTAATATAATAATTTAATAAGTAATTATACTCACTTATATTAAAAATCCTTTTTTTAGAAAATGCATCTGTAAGCATCTGAGTATTGTTTAATTTGGTTGGAGGAACTTTTTTTATTTCAATTGCTTTTAGACACGTACTAAAATTTTCTTTGGAAAGCTCAACATTAAAAATATTATTTAAAACTTTTATTATTTTTTCGCGATCTGCATTTTGGTTATTAAAATATTTATTTAAAATAAGGCCAGATAATTCATTTTTTTCTATCTGATAAAAACATAGAGAAGAAGCAGTTTCCTTTTTGCATTTATTTATAATGCTCTCACTTAGATCGTGTGAATAATGCAAAATTCTCATTTTTTGCAGTTCAGTATTGAGTGTTGCTCCAAAAGATCTATAACCAAACAGGAATATAAATAAAATAAATTTTTTCATATTGTAATTATAACAGATTTGAAAATACCGCAAGGCCGGCAATCAATGACTACTTATCACTTGAACAATGAAATATTAGATAGTTAGCTATATATATGCATCTAGTAATAATTATATATAACTTACCAACACTAAACATTTAATCATAAGTGTGTTATAATATAGGTAATAAGCATTTTGGAGATTAATTTGGGTAGAACTCAAGACTATTTCTGAAACGCACCAAGCAAAACAATTGGAAGAGCTATGTCAAAAGTTAGAGATCTTAAAAATAAGACTCAAAAAAAGAATTACTTGAGTGAATTAATTGCTGCAGGTATTACTCCGCTAAGTTATTCAATCAAGAAATCTTATGAATTGGGTGACTTTGTTGAACACCCAAAATTTGGTAAGGGATTTGTCGAAAGTATCGTATCTGAAGACAAAGTTCAAATATTCTTTAATGGGGAGACAAAGATGCTCCTGCAAAATAAATAGTCAGAAGTACTTAATTTATATTCTTTAGTATTTTAATTGAAGCACTGATTTGTGTATGTCATATTTTTTTTGCGAAAAACTCTGACCTAAGCAATAATAGAAAGACTTAAACATAAAACGATAGGAAGTTGTTTTGGTAAAAGTATTACTACTATTTATTTTTATAAATTCAAATTTGTATTCAAATGAAAATATATTTGGAAATGTTTTCTATATAAAGGGTGAGGCAATCGTTGATAGACCTGATGGAGTAAAGAATCTCCAAAAAGGGGATATCTTATTTAATCAGGATATTGTCAAATCGAAAGAAAGTTCAATTTTGATTATTTCATTCGGTGAAGGCATGAAATCCAAAATGAAAATTACAGAAAATACTCAAATCCTTCTCCAGCAAAAAAAATCAAAAGAAGATAACAAAATTTCTCTGGCCATTGGTGTGGGAAATGTTGTTGTTGATTTTTTTAATAAAGATAAAAAACAACCTTCATCTCTAAAATTAGAAACAGCAAATGTGTCTCTTGGAATACGTGGTACTCGTTTCTTTGTGATCAATGAGAGCAATGGAGATTTTGCAGCTAGTGTAAAAAATGGAACAGTCAATGTCGCTTCTAAGGCCATAGAAGATAATGTTGTTGTTTTAGAGCAAGGAAAAGGGACAATGCTAAATGAAAAAAAAGAGATTATTCAATCTCAAAGCTTTGATTGGCATGAAGATGTTAACTGGAAAACAGATCCACAAAACGGGGAACTTTCACATTCTCAAAAATTTTTTAATAGAGTTAAAAAGAGTTTCGAAAACTATCGTAACCATATTGCAGCAAAGATGAAAAATCGTAGAAAAAATATAAAAAATAAAATGCAAAAAATGAGACAGCAAAGATTAGAAAAGCGTAAATTGCTTTTAAAAAAGAGATAAATTAAATGGGTAAAATAAAGAAAATTATTCACCTAACTTTAGCATTTTTTCTTGGCATGATTACAGTTGCCCATTGGAATGATGCTAGAAGATACATTCGTAATATTTCTCCATTTGTTGATGATTCGTTTTCTAGTACGGCCAAAGAATTATTTGAACAAGGAAAACGTGATATAAAAAAAGAAAGTTTAAAAGCGTTGGATAGAACTAAAGATTATATCGAAAATAAATAACTTAATTGATAAAAATGTAAATTTAAACAGAAACTTCTTAACTTTCAAATCTGAAACAATACTTAAAAAATAATTGATCTCAAATAAATTTTTACACGTTATACAAAAAGCTTTCTTCCCGAACCATTTCCTGGATACTTTCTTTTATTTGCACCAGGATAGGCGTATCCATTGATAAAAATCCTACGCGTTTGATCTGAATAATTTGGTCTACTCGAATGAATACTATATGGGCCAAAAATGGCCAGATCGCCAGGATCCATTTCTATTGTAACTGATTTGTCTTTATCAAAAAAATCAAAAGGGTTTGCGACTTTGTCTAAATAGACATGTCCATTTTTATGGACTCCTGGAATAAACTCTAGTGGCCCATTTTTTTTAGTCATAGGATCTATGGCAATCGCAGTTTGAAGATAACTTCCTTTACCATTAATATCCTCCCAATCCTTAGTCCCATAACCTCGATGTTGTGAATCTTGATGCCATTCGAATTCAATATTGTCTCCAGGTATCTTAAAATGTGCCTGGTTAACTAGTTGGTTAAATTCATTTGATTCAAGTATTTGGCCAACTATATTTAATATTCTCTTATCTTGCGAATATTTAAGTAAAATATTTTCGTTAGCACCGACCCATACGGCCCTATGAAGATGTCCATTTTCAAATACAAATTGTGTTCCATTAAATTCTTGATATTCAATTGTGGGATTAAGTTTTTTTGAATTAGAATAAATTCGATCAAATGCTTGTGACATCTCGGTGATTTCAGAAGGCAAAAATACTTGCTTAATTAATAAATACCCTATTTCGTCAAATTCTTCTAACTGTTTTGAAGATAACATCCTATTCTCCCTAATTGATAGAATACTATTCTATCTCAAGAGAACTCTAAGGCCTAGGAGGTAAAAAAATGTAGACTATTTTTTTTTGAGAACCTGCATTAGCTCTTCACATTTTAGAGTTTGTGCTTTTTTACTCTGAATAAAGCTCTCTATAACTTCAAGATCTAGTTTTAATTTTAGGTCGGTCGAATAGGGGGAAAGCGTAAAATTTTCAATTGCATGGGGGAATTTTTCGATATGACCTTTTCTGTAAATTCCATAAATCAAAATATCGGCAATTTGAGGTTGATCATACCATGTTCTTCTTCCTGTTTTTTCTTCGAGTAAATCAAGAAGTCTCTCATTACTCATGACCGCGGCCACTTCAGCGTAAAGATACCCAATATATCGAACTTCTCCTCCATAGAAATGATTTGTAATAAATTTTTGTGCACTAATAGAATACTTTGATGTTTTTCTTGGGAAATCATAAAAAAATTTAGACGTATATTCTTGAAGGATTTGATCACTTCTATCAGTGTAACTCATTCCCCCTTCTGTATACGGATAATTCCAAATTTCAATATCGTAAAGAGCATTGAGGTACTGATATCTATCCATCCAAAATGTTCTAATCTTAAAATCATTAATATAGTCTTTTATAAGACTTGTACTCGGAAATTCTCCCTGTTCATTACTCATTGTGTTAATTAAAAAATCATGATCAAGCAATTCCTTTTCCATCATCATAGAATGTGTTTCTGCATAAGCAGAGTCCTGTTTTTCGCCATAGACACTTCTCCTTGAACTATAGTCAAGTCCATGACCTCCTTCGTGCCAAACTGTTCTATGTCCTTGTCTACCATCATTTCTGATGTTTTGAACGACGTAGATGGCCGGACGAGACCAGTTATTCCAATTGTAATAAGGGTCTTTAATACTTAATGTTTTTGAGTCTACAGTTGTTATTTTAGGTTTGGAAGTTTTTATCGCGGCCATATATGCATGACCAAATTTGTTTTCTCTTGGAAAACTGTCAATAATAATATTGTCTAACACATCAGACTTAAAGCCAGATTTAATCATCGAATCTTTCCAGCGCTCCAAAACTTTAGACTTTGGAAAAAAATCTTGCATTTGAATTTCAGAGTTAGGTAATAGAAATTCAAAAGTCAATTTTGCAAGTTGATCTCTTTTTAATTTGTTCTCTTTTGCTATTACTCTAATAGTTTCTAAAAAAGCAGGTTTAGTTTCTTGCAAGAATTTTTTTAAAAAAATAATTCGATCTTCAATGGTTTTATATCCTTCAGCATAATATCTTTCATTTTTAGCAATTTGATAAGCTGCCCAATTTGGGAAACCTTTTCTTTGGGCAAGTTCAGTTCGTAAAATGGCCTGTCTATCTAAAAAGATTCTGGCCTTTTCTAAAATGTAATTTCCATAGGCATTATAGGAAGAGCTATCTAAAAGTTCGACTTCTCTCAAGGCAGTATCAAGAGAAATTTCATTATCTCTAAATTTTCTTTCTACTTCAGTGATTAACTTTAATGTACTTCCTATTTCTTTTTTCACTGGAGACATATTTGCAATGTCATTTATTTTTTCAGCTAGTGATGTTAGTTCGTTAATAATAGCAAGATCATTAGAAGTCGTGCCGTAGATTTTATCCCATTCATATAGATCAATAACTTGTTTTACAATAGGCCCAATAAGACCTTGAGATAGTTTATATCCTTTTCTAAGTAAATCTTTATATTGATTTGAAGAGCTTAGTTCATTATATTTTTTTTCTAAAGTTAATTTTTTATTTTGCCAGAGTTCTTTTTCATCTAGGTCATTATAAAGTGCTCTATCAAGAGCCACATGAAAAAATCCAGCATTCTCTTCGACTAGATTCATTTGTGCAATAAAAGGTAAAAATTGTTGAGTATAGAATTCGACAAATTTTCTTTTTTGTGGATTCAGACGTTTATTATCAGCAACTCTTATTTGTGAAACTTGATTTGTATTGATCATAAGAAGCATTTTTTTCCGTTCATGTTCTCTGTCAAATTCATTTCCAAATAAGTTTAAACAAAAGGCAAAATAACAAATTAAGCCTGAAACAATTAATCTCATGTTCTCTCCTAATTTTGTAAGGATACTTACACAAAGCAATAATTCAAGCTAGAATTTAAAAAAAATAGATTTACTGAAATATCTATAGTTCGAAATGATTATTTAGGTCTACATTTTTTGCAAATACCTTCAAACTCCAAACTATGAGTGAGCTTGATGTAACCCATCTCAAGTACATTTTTCTCAATCGCCTCCAGGGAACATTTATGAATAGTTTCAATTTTCCCACATATACGGCAACTTACATGGTGATGATGATGGTGAGGATCATGAAACTCATATCTGGTGATCTTATCAATTAAATAGGTGGCCGTAATGAGTCCTTTTTCTCTAAATTGTTTTAAAGTTCTAAATAATGTTGCTTGATCACATGTTTTCTTTGGTAATCTTTGAAATATTTCTTCGGCCGTAAACGGGCCGTGTTCAAGCATAAGTACTTTGAGTATCCTTTCTCTTGCAATTGTAAAACTAAGGCCCTGTTGCTTAATTAATTCTTTTAATTTGCTCATCTAACTACCTGAAATCACGATTGTAAATTTTTGCAATTCACTTGCATTAATATGTTATATTAGTTAAATATCTCCATACATACTGGGATAATAACATGAACACAACGGATCTAGATACTGTAGAGATTACTACCGAAAAGGTGGATCGCATAGGTATTGGATTGTCTGCTGTATGTGCTATTCATTGTCTGGTAACTCCTCTCATATTTATTGCAGCACCTTGGCTTGAGGGATACGTTGAGCATGGTTTGTTCCATATCATTATGCTTACTTTTGTACTGCCAGTAGGGCTCTTTGCTTTTATTTCACAATTCAGAAAACACCATGACTTCAAAATACTTTCAATCGGTCTCATTGGACTTTTATTTGTAACTTTGGGAGTAATTATTCCTGAATTTTTAGGACACACTCAAATAGGAGAGTTATTGGAGTCCTCTTTTTCTATCTGTGGAAGTATTGCTTTACTTACAGGACATTATCTCAATCTAAAATCTAGAACTTGTTCAAACTGTTAATTCGAATTAGTAAGCAAGAATTTGTAAGAATTACTTTATAGACTTTTTACGTCAAAAATCATGTAATAAACTTAGGGTAACGGAAGACCCTGGGGAACAACGGCAAGGAATTAGCTAAAATCAAAAAACAAAAGTCACTAGAGAGGGATTTCTAGTGACTTTTTTTATTTTTATGGCACAGATACATATCATTGGCCCATTGTTTAAGAACCTCTATAAGTTTGATCAAAACGAAAGTTTGCTCTTTGTAGATGGAGGAGCGAACCATAGACCAATAGGAGATAAATCACCTGTTGTTGGAGATGGAGATTCCTATAGTGGTGAAATTGACCACCAGTTAAATCCAGATAAAGACCGAAATGATCTTTATCATGCTCTAAGTCTTGTTTCTGAAGAAATCAAAATAATTCATTTACACGGTTTTTTAGGGGGGAGAAAAGATCACGAACTTTTTAACCTAGGAGAAGTTCATTTTCATTTAAAAAAAATGCCAAAGGTTGTTTGTGCATTTCTTGATGATGATCGAATGGTCAACATCCAGGCATTTTCACCTGGAACTTGGACTCTAAATATTCAAGGGGTCTTTTCTTGTTTTTGTATTGAAAAGTCGACTGTGACTCTTAGTGGTGCATGCAAATATGAACTAGACAACACTGAAATGCACCCTTTAAGTTCTCTCGGGCTAAGTAATATTGGGACTGGGGATGTGACAATTACGACAAGTTCTCCACTATTTATCTACTTAGTCTCTTAGAATAGTTATTTTCAAGGAGGATGATTTGAGAAATTTAATATTACTAATTTTTTTATTAATCTCAGTTCTTACCCAGGCTAGAGCAGAAGATTATTATATCTATTTTAGTGTTTCCACTTGTAAATTAAATTCTGGGCAGGCCACTGATAAAATAATGAAAGAGCTTCGACATGAAGGACATGAAAAGTGTTATGAACTTGGTTTAGAGTATTTGGAAGTTGAGTGGAGCATTTCATTGATGAACGAAAAAAATATGTGTGGAGGGATGGCCGGAAATTTAGTCTTTAGATGCCTAAAAAAGACTAACTACTACTAATATTTTGTCCTTGAATTGTTTTGAATTGCAAGTTGATACATTCTAACTTTAGGCCATCTTTGTTTTTATTTCCTTTTCCGTAGATGGGATCTCCCATAACAGGATGGCCAATAGCTTCAAAATGTCTGCGAATTTGATGTTTTCTACCAGTAATGAGTTCGATTTCTAGCACAGTAGTATTTTCATTTCTTTGAATGACTTTAAAATTTGTGTGAGAATTTTTACCTTCAATTGGCAGATCAATTGAACCTTGATCTTCTTTTATGAGTCCGAATACTTCGGCCTTATATTTTTTTTGAACAAGATTGTTTCTAAAAAGTTCACTCAAGTATCTGGCCTGTTTTTTGTTATACGCAATGACAACTGGACCGGCAGTCTCTCTATCGAGCCTATGTATGAGGTAAGCTTCCTTTTTAGTCTTTTCAACTTCTCTTAGAAGACTACCTTCATCTCCATATTTTGTGCCTTGAGTGAGTACACCAGAAGGTTTATACCAAATACCCCAATCTCTTGTTTGTTTTATTAGTTTTATTTCAACATTATTAGGAAAAACGAGTTCACCCTTATAATAGATCTCTACAAGATCACCTATTTTAAGAATAGTTTTAGATCTCCTGACTCTTGTTTTAGGTCTTGTTCCTTTCTTCTTAAGCCAAACACCCCCATTGATAGCAATTTTTTTAAGTAGGGCCTTAGATAGGGGAGTTTTACTGGCCAGAAAATCTATTAGATTTATTTCACTTTCAACATTGAAGTGTCTAGATATGTTAATTTTTATATTCTTATTTTCCATAGCTCTTGACTATAGCATGAAGTGGCATTTATCAATGCTTATGAGTAAAAAGAATAAGGGATCGGATGAATTCAATAAATTTTATTCTGAGATCTATGAAAAGCGTTGGCCTGAACTAAAAAAATCTTTGTCCGAGACTAGGTCTCTATGTGCCTGGAAGAATCCATTTAAAAATG
Source organism: Halobacteriovoraceae bacterium (assembly GCA_020635115.1). Lineage (NCBI taxonomy): Bacteria > Pseudomonadati > Bdellovibrionota > Bacteriovoracia > Bacteriovoracales > Halobacteriovoraceae > Halobacteriovoraceae bacterium. The sequence continues at coordinate 190,030 of JACKAK010000009.1, forward strand.
GAATAATTCAGGGGGATTTCTATAATCAGAACAATATATTTTATGAAAATATCAATGAGTCTCAATCGGATATACCCGGTGAATTCTATTTTTTAGATGGAGCATCGGTTTTTTCAGCAAATTCGCTTGGTGTAGTGGATGGGATGAAGGTCTTGGACATGTGTGCTTCACCTGGTGGCAAGTCATTACTATTGGCATCGAACTTATCAGGAAATGGGGAGCTTGTTCTCAATGATCTTTCTAAAGAAAGATATTACCGCCTTCAAAGAACATTTAAATCATATTTACCAGATGAAATTCTTTCTCGAATACGCTTTTACAATCATGATGCTACAAAGTGGTGTTTATATGAACAGAATGTATATGATAGAATTCTTTTAGATGCTCCTTGTTCTTCTGAGGAGCATGTCTTAAATTCAAAAAAACATTTAGATGAGTGGTCTCAGGGAAGAACTAAGAGGTTATCTAAGCTCCAATATGCTCTGCTTTCAAGTGCTTTTATTGCTTTAAAACCTGGCGGAGAAATTATTTATAGTACTTGTTCAATTTCACCACTAGAAAATGATGGTGTCATTGAACGATTTCTTAAAAAAAGAGGAGAATTTTGTAAAGTCTTAGAGCTTAGATTGCCTATCGGAGAGAGATCTAAGTATGGAGTTCAAATATTTCCTGATAAGACACAACATGGGCCTATGTATATTTGTAAATTATCTAAAAATTTAATGGAATAAATGAGCACAATTATTACGTTGTACTTCTTCAGATTCTTTTTTTAAGAGTTTAGTTATTTTGAGGATTTCAAGAAATCTATTCGTATTTAGATTTTGTCCTATAATTTCCAAAAATGAATTGCCAATATTTATGTATAATATTTTCAAATCATTAAAATGATAAATTTGAAAGAATTGACCATCAATATAGGCATGAGTATTACGTTTTTCCGTATTTAAAGAATCTAATTCATTAAGGGAAGCTAATTGAATTAATTTTGAAACCTCTTCAGTTTTCTGAGATATTTCATAGACATTAATTTGAATATTTGAATTGTTATCTATTCTAACAAAATGAGCTGTAACAGAATTGAGATAATTTTTAACCAATGATTTTTTTGATTTGATTTCTAACTCATCAATAACTCTATTCTTGTATGACAGAGTGGCATCTACCAGCATACTTTTATAAAATGAATTATTTTTCAATTGATTGAATAAAAATATATTTATTGGTGAATACGCCCTTGGTGATTGAGTGTCTCTATTATTTGGATATATACTTGGATCAATGAATATCATGGAGTCACCTGGAATTTCATTGAGAATTTTTATAAGTCTTTCTTTTCCTCCTTCACTAAATTGAAATTTAACGAAGCGATAAGCTTCCTGAAAAGTAGATAGAGGGTCATCCATTTGTAAAATTCTATCTAAAGGGGACTTTGCGCTATACATGAAATCGCGAACACCTAAATCTTGATGTATTAAAACGGGTAAATTAAATTTCTCAGCGACCATACCTGTATAAATCATAATAATTCCTTCGATAATTTTAGTAGCGTTTTCACGTTGACCTGAATCCCATTTAGATGAAAACTGAATAAAAGTAGAATTGTTTTCATAATCAATTGAGAAACGAACTAATTCTTGAATGATGATATTTTCCAGGTAGATTTCAAGAGTTCTAAAAGGAAATTCTATACTTTTAACAGAATCTTTCAATTTATAAATTAAATTTTCTACATTAATAGTTATTTGATTTTTATCTTGGAAGCTAATAAAAATATTTCTGTGTCTAAAAGTATCTCTGAAAAAATTAGTGAAATTATTTTTTTGAATTTTCGATAGTTTTATATTGTTCATTTTTGTAATTGCAATATCAAGGGCCTCTTTTGCTTTTTCGTTGAAAAAAGAATTTTCTATAGAATTGTTAATTAGATGAAAATTAGGAATAGAAATAAGAGTATGCTCAGTAATCTCTTGCACAACAGGGACAATTTCCCTGGCCAATTTGATTAGATTTTCAGGAGAAAGAATGCCTTCAATGTGTAAAATATCTTCTTCGGAAGCCTTGTAACCAGAATTTTTAAGACTTGTTGTTATTGTATCTCTTAGGGATATTTGTAATTCTGACTTTGTTTTAATGTGTTCATCATTGGCCCAGAGATTTAATAAAGATATAAACATCATAATTATTAAAATAAACCGAAAATACATTTTTAAACTCCGTCTCAATTAAGTGAAGTTTCGATACCATTTTTAAGGTTTATTAGCAATTTTGATTACATAAAATTTGTATAAAACAGAAAATTTCTATATTAGATTTAGATAATACTTTATCTTATTGACAAGTATTTTCATCACTCATTTTTTTCTTTGGGAGCATCCACTTTCTTCTGATTCAAATCCCATTCCAAAAACAGAAGGAAAAAGATTTGTGGCAGTATTTCTTGCATCATCCAAATTATAACTTTCGGCAGAAATTGAAAATGTCGCTGTATCATCATCATTATTATAATTGATACTGCCTATTTCGATATTATACTCAAGAATTGCACTTTCGAGAATTTGTTGTAGACCATTTGTTTCATGTGCTAAAACTTGGGCATGACACCTGTAAATGAAATCACTCTCAGTAAAAGCAAAGATTGGCGCAACAAAAATAATAAAAATTGGAATCAAAATCTTCACTTTTACCTCCAGCAAATTGATTTTTTATAAAATACATAAAAATTTGTGTCTATATAGATAAAGAAAATTTGCAAACAACTTACGAACAGACTACATTGTTCTGACTTTAAGCAGATCTAGTCCTTGAATTCGTCGAATTTTAAGAGGTTTTAACTTTTATTAGTTGTATTGTGCACCTTAGTTTTTAGAGCAGAATAAGAAACATAATTACTTGAAATTATTACTACAAATTCGCATCTTAGAAATTGTTTAAAAGATAAACAAAATAAAGTAAAAAATACAAGATGACTTCATTTTTAAGTTATAGAAATTATTTCGTAGTATAAAGAAAGTAGGTTTTTATATAATTTGGAAGGAAGCCTCATGAAAGTTAGTGTCTTTTTACTACTTTTTTCCTTAATAAATGCTCCAGTCTTTTCAAGCACTGATCTTACTTCCTATTTATGTGAAATAATATATTCAGGAACCAAAGATTCAATGGGTAGAAGTATAGATTTCGAACTCTATAAAAAAGTAGCAAGTTCTATAGGTGAAATAAAAGATTACTCTGAGGATTTTTTAGACCCAGAATTTCAAGAATTAATACGCGATGTGGATTATACAATTCTTCAAAAAATTTTCGGCAAAAATGTAGATACCTTGTTACAAATTGTAAAATTTAAAACATTCATGTTGAAATTTAACCAAGATATCTATGAAGGCCTAGATATTCTTGAAGTTCATAATTTTATAGATTTAGATGGTTTATATCGTTTCTACTTATCAAGGGACTTTTATTTTTCAAATGGGATCTTAATCAAAAAAGTTGATTTTAGGGAAACCAATAATTGACTCAGCATACTCGTCAATATTTTCAGGTCTTAAGTTGTCCAGGTCCATCTCAGGTTTTAAAAACAAAAAGAATAATGCATCTTCTTCCCATTCCTTATAATCTTTATCAGGAATTTGATCCCTTATTTCTTCAAAAAAATCTGAATGTTTCAATCTTAATTTGGGCATCTCAATAGACCCTATTCTACATGGGCCTTCTTTTCTCTTATACGATTTAAACTTCATTGTTATCCTCTCTTTATACTTAATTTTTCAAAGGATTGAACTATGAGTTTACGACGTATTCACCGTTACTGCATCCCTGGTTTTGACGTGACAGACACTAAAGAGTGGTTAGATAAAGGCTTTATTGAGATATTTATCAAAGATGGACGTGAAGTTAAACAGTGTTCCAGGTGTTGTCATGAGCTTGATGCAGCCAAAGTTAGCGAGCATAAAGTCAAAGTTCGCACAATGGATATTCATGGTTTTAAGGGATACTACATCTTTAAAAGAACTAAGCATCGATGCGGTAATTGTAAAAAAATTAGAACTTCTAAAATTGACTGGATCTCTGAGGAGACTCCGCACGTAACCGAGGAATATGCTTGGTGGTTAGGACGTCTTTGTGAGATTACTCCAGTCTCTCGGGCCGCTGAGTTCACTGGCAATGATCCTATGAGTATGTGGCGGTTTGATTTTAAAAGAATGAAGCGGATGTTTCAACACTACAAGATCCCAAAGGTCAGGAGGATTTGTGTAGACGAAGTCTATGCCAGAAAGAAAAAGTATCATGCCAAAGAGTCCAGGGATAAACGCTTTTTCACGATAATCTGTGACTTGGACACTAGGAGGGTTATTTGGGTGTCTGAAAGCCGCTCTAAAGAAGCACTTAATGAGTTTTTTCATGTCATGGGAAAAGAGCGCTGTGAAGAGATTGAAGTTGTAGCGGCAGATCAGTTTGATGGATATAAACTTAGCGTGAAAGAGAACTGTCCCAACGCTATTTTTGTATGGGATCGTTTTCATATCATGCAGACGTTTCAAAACTATATTAATAGTGAGAGACAGTGGTTAAATGAGCACATGTGCAAAGGAGAACAAAAGAGACTGACTCGTGGCAAATTTAAACAGTTATTCACTAAAAAATCTGATCGAAGAACAAAAGCTGAGAACCGGCATATTCGGGAAGTCATGAGAGATAATGAATATTTTGTTTACCTAGAACTCATTAAAGAAGGTATGCACCAGATATTTGAATCTGCTTCAGCTCCGGAAGCAAGAGCAAAGTTTGAAGAGATGGGGGAATGGATAAATCAAGCAGGGATCTTCTATGAACTAAAAAAATGGTGGAAAACGTTTGATGATGGATGGGATACATTCAGAAACTACTTCAAATACCCTGTTACCTCATCACTTTCAGAAGGAATAAACAACGTCATCAAAACAATAAAGAAAAGAGCTTATGGTTATAGGAATATGCAGTATTTTAAGCTTAAAATCCTCCAAGTATGCGGATTTTTGAACTCTAAGTGGGTACCAATGAATTTTCAATAACTTCAACTTTTTTGTTAGAGAGGCTTTCAAATGACCAATCAATCTCTAATCCAAAATCACAATTATCAAAGAATGCTATTGAACTTCAAAGAGAGTTAGGAGTTGTTTTTGAACAAATTAATCGAAACTTTCCTGGTTATATTTCAGCTTTTTTGACAACTGATTATATCATGAATGCTAATTCACCTTTGAAAAGTACTGACTTAGATTCCGCAAAATCTCAAGAAGCATTTTCAACAAAATTCAACAGATATTGGTCTGAAAAATTTAGTTTTAAGGACAAAACTTTAATGGAGTTAACAATTAGAGATTTAAATCGACTCATAACTGCTTACCCTGATGAATATGGCCATTTAAAATTTGTTCGAGATAATATTTGGTTTTAATCATTTAAAAATATTGTATCTATTATTTCATAGGCCGTTTTGTTTTGGTAACTTTGATAGAGATGGATACAATCAACTTTTAATTGAATGTTTTTAATATGCTTTTGCTTGCGGATAAAGGGATCTAAATTTCTTGGTATTTTCATCCGCGCAAGGGTCATATGAAATACAAGATCCTTTCTATCATATTCAATTTCAACTTCATCTAAACAGGTACGTATGATTTCACCCAATGCGTGAAATTTATCATTCTTTATCTTCGATCCTAACCAGACTACACGTGCACTTTCTGTCGATGGAAATGCACCCCAAGAATCAATTTCACATTTGAACTCTTTGCCTAAGGGGCGTTCTCTTAAGGCCTGAATGATCTTGGCCTCTTTTTCAGCATCCACCTCGCCCAAAAAAGCAATTGTGAAATGCCATTGATAAGAAGGCACCAACCTGTCATTTGTATATCTTTGCTTGAAAGGGACTACGTAAGACTTAATCTGTTTTAAAGCATCAATACTGACGGGGATTCCAATAAACAATCTTTTATCTTTTTGACTTTCCATCACTATGGATTGTAGCATCCCGAAACTACCAAAGTCGATATTTGTAAGGAGAAGTCATGGAATTAATTAAATCAACAAAAGAATTCACTATTTATAAAAAGCGCACTGGCCGCTATGGGGTGAAAAATGCTGCTAGAAAATGGTTAAATGGGGAAGAGAAAGTAAAAGTTCTTTTGGGTGAAGGTCTAATCAAACTTACCGCAGCGAGTGCTAAAACTCAGGAAGATACTGAAGATACTGCTGAGTAATTATGAAAGTTGTTGTCCAACGCTCAAAGCATTCAAAAGTCTTAGTCGATGAGAGAATTACAGGTCAAATTGACAAGGGGCTTGTACTTCTTGTTTGTTTTGAGCAGGGCGACAATATTGAGAAAGTTGAAACATGTGTTGAGAAACTTCTTAAATTAAGAATCTTTGATGACTCAGATGGTAAGATGAACTTAAATGTAGAACAAATCAACGGAAAAATCTTGGCCATAAGTCAATTCACTTTGTCTTGGGATGGGCGCAGAGGCAATCGCCCAAGTTTTGATCTTTCTATGTCTCCGCAAGAGGCCAAAGTGTTATTTGGTATTTTTTGTCAGAAAATGAGTCAAAAAGTTCCCGTTCAAACAGGTGTTTTTGGAGAAGTGATGGATGTCCAAATTTCAAATGATGGGCCTGTAACTTTTCACTTAAGTTATTAAGTCTAACTTCATTAGAGTGTTGAGTCTGTTGATGATTTAGACACAATGGATCTTAGGCCAGAGTGGAGAAATTCATCAGAGTTTTTTACATCTGTCAGATCAAGTTCTTCTTTAAAAATTTGTTTTAAGTCTGTGAATCGTCTCTGTATATCTTCTCCAGCTAAATGTTCTTCATGAATCAGCTCATATTCTAAGAGTTCAAAACTGTTACTTAGTTTCATGGACAGTTCTAATTTTTGTAGTTTTTTAAGAGTTTGGTTATATTTAATTCGAGTTTCATCGATGACTCCAAACCAATCGATGATTTTCCACTGCCCATTTAAATCTTCTCCTATATTATCAAATGTTAAATCTTTGATAATCTGATTTTGATCAAGATATTTTTTGTAAAAATGTATAATTTCAAAAACATTATCTTTTCCTTCATTTGTTTTGATATAGTTTTTCAATATTTGAGCTGCAGTATAATTTACTCTTTCGACGATATAAAATCCTTTTGCAGCGACTTCAATTTTTACTGTCGGGACATGTGTATTTAAAAGAGATTTGTACTCAGTTTTTTTTATACTATCATCTTCGGGATAGTGAGCAATTTTTAATACGTGTTCTTTTCCGTCTTTGTCAGTAGTTAAGAATACACTATGTTCGAATCCATAACCCAAACTTTTAATGATTGTTAATATTCCAAATTGTCCTACATTAACTTTGAATCCAGGTGTTAAATCTATTCTCTCTCTGTAGACACCATCAGGAATGGTTGGTATTTTTCCAACGGCAATGTCCCAATTTCTAATTTCAGTTATTTTTTTTGAAGTGAAAAAATGTCTATATTTAAAAGATTTACGTATGAGTAAGGCGATTTCACTTCTATATTCAAAAAGTTTATATTTTTTAAGAAGTTTTTCCTCCACATTCTGAAGATTTTTACTATGAAAATATCCAGGTTCCCTTAAACATATTCATATCCTGTTAATAAGCTTCGAATAAAATGTGTTAATCTAATTTTTTTAGATTGAATAAGTACGAGTAAATTGTATTGTTTTTCACTACTTAAATATTTTCGAAAGTGAGTGCTATTAAGAATTTTTGTGAAGAAAATATTTGAAATATTTTCAACTCGATTTTTGAAATCCAGTCCCCTATGCTCCCTAGGAAATAAAAATGATAGTCTTTTGAATTCTCTAAGGATGTCTGACTGTTCAATCGCTTGGCCATTTTTTGATTTTGCTTCAATAACATCCCAAAAAAATATACTTAGAAAGAGACTATCTTCAATCTCATTAACCGAAAGCAAAAAAGTATTTTTTAGCACTTTGTCCATTACAAATTTTGGGACTACTGCGTTCATTATACTTTCACATCTATTGAGTGTTGAAGTTATCTCAATTGCCTGAGTTGAAGAAATAAACAAATAAAATAGAAGAGCTCTCAGAAAAAACATCTAAGCAAACTAGCAAAAAAATACTCAGGCAGCACGCGTTAAAAACTTACAAATTTTAACTTTCTTCTTAGTAAGTTGAATTCTCTGTTGTTACGTCTCCCATTTCTTTTAAGAATTGAGCTGGATTATCTACGATGACATCAAGAGAGCGAAGACGGTTACTTTTTGAAAGTAATTCAATCGCCTCTTCTTTTGATATTGTTTTTTGACTCTCGTCTTTTATCTTTCTAAGCGTGATTTGTTTATTTTGAACCTCTTTATCCCCAATAATAAAGAGGTTTGGAATTTTATCATTCCCTTGAGATTGTCTAATTCTATAATTCAAAGATTCTTCGGCCAGTAGAACTGCTCTAAGTCCTTCTTTTTTCAAATCTTCAACTAACTGGCAAGAATATTCCAATTGGGATTCTCCTAACGGTAAAACGGCGACCTGAACAGGTGCTAGCCAAGTAGGGAAGGCCCCACCAAAATGTTCAATAAGTATTCCCATAAACCTTTCAAACGATCCAAAAATTGCTCTATGTATGACTATGGGGCGGTTTTCAGATCCATCTTTTTCGGTATATTTAAGCTCAAACCTTTCAGGTAATTGAAAATCGAGTTGTATAGTGCCACATTGCCACTGTCTACCTAGGGAGTCTAAGATGGTTATATCAAGCTTTGGCCCATAGAAGGCCCCTTCTCCAGGGTCTATACGATAGGGCGTACCTGCAAACTTAAGGGCCTCTTCCAGTCCAGCTTCTGCTTTATTCCAGGCCTCTATTTCACCCATATAATTAGCAGGCCTGGTAGAAAGATTCACTCTAAATTCTAGACCTAAAAGATCATAGGTTGCCTTTATATTTTGTAAGAGAGTGAGAATTTCAGTTTGAATTTGGTTGTGATTAAGAAAGATATGGGCATCATCTTGGCAAAAACAACGAGTTCTCATAATTCCATGAAGGGATCCGTGGGACTCATTGCGATGGAGTATTTGTCCTTCCGCTATACGCATAGGAAGATCTTTATAAGATCTAACTCTACTTCGAAAATAGAGCATTGTGTCAGGGCAATTCATGGGTTTAAGAATAAATTCCGCTTCACCTTTGTCATCACGAAATATGAACATATTTTCTTGAAAATGATCCCAATGGCCTGAAGTTTGGAAAAGATCTTTTCGATAGAGTTGTGGGTTTAAAATTTCTTGATAGCCATTTTCATCCAAATATTCTTGCCAAAATTTTTCAAGTGTTTTTCTGAATTGAACTCCCTTGGGTTCCCAAAGAGCAGAGGAGGCCCAGTCGTGGAAGAAAAACAGTCCCATTTGTCTACCGAGAGTTCTGTGGTCTCTTTTCTTCATTTCTTTGAGGAGATTGAGATAACTTTGCAACTCTTCTGGAGATGTCCAGGCAGTACCTGCGATCCTCGTTAAGGAAGGATTTTGTTCATCTCTCCAATGAGCGGACGTTGCAGTAGTGAGTTTAAAGTTTTTACAAAGACCAGTATGTGGAACATGAGGCCCTGCACACATATCTAGAAATTCACCGTTTTTAAAAATGGTTAATGTTTCATCTTCAATTTTTTCAATGACTTCAAGTTTGTATTTTTGGTTTGTTTTTGTATAGAACTCAATAACATCTTTTTTTGGTGCCTTGGCCCATTCAAATTTTTGGTTTTGTTTACAGATTTTTTGCATCTCTTTTTGAACAACACTCAATGCATTTTCATCGATACTTTCAAGTACTTTGATATCATAAAAAAAGCCATCCTTTGTGGCCGGCCCTGTAGCGAGTTGAATGTTTCCTTGAATTTGTTCTACGGCCTGTGCCAAAACATGTGAGGCAGAATGGCGAATTCGTTTTAATTGTTCATTCAATGTAAGGGTTTTGAACTCATTCTTATCGACTTCAGTCCATTCGTACTTATCAATAAATTGCTTTTTGAGTTCTTTAACTTCCATAGACATAGATTCCTCTTTTTGCGCTACATAATTTTTAGAGATATGTTTATCACAGAATGTTAAAAATTGTCAGTACCGTATTAATCAAAATGTGAATTAAAAGATTTGATATTCTTTAATTTGGTACTCGATTTGCACTGAAGAATCATAGATAATCTTGATAATTTTAAAACTCATAATAATTTTTGAAATTTCAGTTGTTTTGCTTAAGATAAATTCTTTATTTTTTTCTAGACTCGTCGTTTCAATTCTATCGCCTAAAGGATAGACAATATTGATAGGTGAAATATCGTGATTGGATCCAGTTTCTAAAAGTTGAAATTCACTTATTTCAGAATTTGAAATTACAGATGCCAAGCTGTTGTCAGAGTCTAGATACATGACACAAAAATTATGCATTTCATCATATTGGGTCAAATAGAGGCAAGATTGATCGATCTCACCATTTTCAACTATTTTAAGAGTCGTACGAATTGTTGTGTTTAATTTGGGGAGATCTCGAAGAATATCTTTTTCAGCTTTGTTTTGTTCGTTTTTACATGAAAATAGAGCAATAAAAAAAAAGATTATCAAAATGTTTTTCATAATGAACATCATGCCAAAAAAGATGAGTTTCGCCCAGGTTTATTTAAATTATAAAAATCTAAAAAAGAGTGACGGTGCTTCTTTTTGTGAGCTTATGATGATTTCTTTTTTTACGATTTTATCTTCATAGTAAAGTTTTGTCGAATTTGAATCCAGTGAGAATGGGTTAAAAAAATCAATTGTGTTAAAATTGAAGTCTTTCAAATAATTATTTGAGAGATTCAAATAGAGTAAATTATTGAGGTCATCAAGAGCAATTGAATCAATATCTGAAATTTCATTAAAGCTAAGATTTAAAGTAACTAGATTATGGAGACCTGCAAACATTCCCTTGTCTATACTTGGAATTTCATTACTTTCCAATGAAATCGTTTTTAAATTTTTTAAGTTAATAAACGATTTTGATTCAACATCGGAGATACGATTTCTACTAAAATCGAGATGCTTAAGATTTACGAGGCCTTCCCCAAAGAGGTCATTATCAATTTCGTCGAGTTGATTATTTGATAGGTCAATTGATTCAAGATTTTTGAGGTTATCAAAAATATTATCTTTGAGTGTGTATATTTTATTTTGACTAAGATTTAAAATTTTTAAATTTCTTAATCCATTAAATATACCTGAAGAAATGTTTTCAATATTATTATTTTTCAAATCTAGAATTTCAAGGGATTGAAGATCTCTAAAAATATTGTTTGGAAGTTTATCTAAATTTACACTACTTAATTCAAGACCTTTGAGATTATTTAAATCTTTGAACATATATTTTGCGATAAGAAGTTGAATGTCAGATTTAATTTGAAGGTAGTCTATTCTTTTAAAAAATTTGGGGTTGTGTGCTAAGATTGTAAGAAATACTCTGTCATCAACTCTTAATGTTTTTAAATTCGGTAAAAAAGCAAATATATTTGGATCGATAAAACCAAGTTGATTGGAACTGATATTGAGTTCTTCAAGAGATTTTAAAGCATCAAAAGCGCCTTTTTGAATATTGGTGATTCTATTTTTACTAAGATCTAATGTTTTAAGATTTACCATACCTTTAAACATTGAAAAATTTAATTCTTTTAATTGATTGCCCTTTAGACTTAGGTGTTCAAGGTTTTTAAAATATCCAAAAGCTTCACTTTTAATTTCAACAATGTTTTGAAATTCGAGTTTGATTGATTTTAATTTTGAGTTATAGAGAAGTGGGGACATCAATTTAGGAGTAAGTGAAAAATTGACATTATTTTGATTTCTATCGATTTCATTAGTATTGATTTCCTTTAGATTTCCTAACATCCTAAGAACGTCAGTATTTTCGAGTGCGTTCAAATCATTGATAGTAATGTTGTCTATTTGTAATAATTTATAATTTGGAAAGTGTAGGCAATCGATTTCGTGAGACTGCTTTAATATTCCATCAGTAATAGATGATCTGTAGCAGATATTTGTGAACTCATTAGAATCATTTTCGACAATCTCGTTTGAAAGATTTATAACTTCATCCATTGGTTTTGAAAATTTTCCATCGATTCCATTTGGTGGAATGAAGGCATATGATTTTAAAATGATAAGAAAGAAGAAAAAAATTGAAATAAGTTCTTTCATATGAGAGCTCCATGGAATATGTGCCTCTTATATTGCTCCAAAATATGCTTTTTTAAAAGGAATCGTGTATTTTTTACCTTGTTGTATATAAAAAACTAACAATTTGATGCCTCTCTAACAAAAAAGTTGAAGTTAATAGTGATTTTAATGACTTCATAAACATTTAATCTATGTATTTTTGTTTTGGACTTTTTTTTAACGCGAAATAAATGATTTAATCTTAATGCGAATAAGTAAATACAATTTTTTATACCAATTTTCATTGATTAAAAGATTCTCAGGCCCCTTTGTAGAGGTTAGGGATTTAAAATTTGCTTTTCCATTAATAGAAGAATGATTTTCTAAACCTTGTGCAGAGATGAGGGATTCAAAATTTGCGTATCCTCTAATGGAAGAAAGATTTTCTAATCCCCGTGCAGAAGTGAGGGAGTCAAAATTTGCGTCTCCTCCAATAGAAGAAAGACTTTCTAATCCTTGTGCTGATGTGAGAGATTTAAAAATTGCTTCTTCTCCAATAGAAGAAAGATTTTCCAATCCTTTTGCAGAAGTGAGGGAGTCAAAATTTGCGTCTCCTCCAATAGAAGAAAGATTTTCCAATCCTTTTGCAGAAGTGAGGGATCTAAAATATGCGTCATCTCTAATAGAAGAAAGATTTTCCAATCCTTTTGCAGAAGTGAGGGATCTAAAATTTGCGTATCCTCTAATGGAAGAAAGATTTTCCAATCCTTTTGCAGAAGTGAGGGATCTAAAATTTGCGTATCCTCTAATGGAAGAAAGATTTTCTAATCCCCGTGCAGAGGTGAGGGATTTAAAAGATGCATTCCCTTTAATAGAAGAAAGATTTTCTAATCCTTTTGCAGAAGTGAGGGATTTAAACTCTGCGAATCCTCCAATAGAAGAAAGACTTTCTAATCCTTGTGCAGAAGTGAGGGAATCAAAGGCTGCGTATCCTCCAATAGAAGAAAGATTTTCTAGACCTTTTGCAGAGGTGAGGGATTCGAAATTTGCGTACCCTCCAATAGAAGAAAGATTTTCTAATCCTTGTGCAGAAGTGAGGGAGTTAAAATTTGCACTTTTTCCAATAGAAGAAAGATTTTCTAGTCCTTGTGCAGAAGTGAGGGAATTAAAGGCTGCGTATCCTCCAATAGAAGAAAGATTTTCTAATCCTTGTGCAGAGGTAAGTTCTGAGGCGTAAAGATATCCTTTCACAAACCTTAGATCTTGGATGATTTCAATGGGAACACCATTTATATCTAGATCTTCATAATGATAAACAACTCCTCCACGCATGAATTCTTTCTGAGTGAGACTGATCCTGTCTTCTGAAACATCAAGTAGTAAACTAAGGTCTTTTTTTGGATTTCTATTAGCTAATATTTTCTCAATACGCTCATCTTTATAATAACCAAAGCCTTGAATTTCCTCATCGATTTCATATAAAAAACGAAGCTGATCTTCGCTTAATTCACCATTTTCTTGATAGTGGTTATAGATTTCAGTTAAGCGCTTCATATGAGCGTCTCTTTTTAAGAACCTTTCACCTTCTGCCCCAAATTCACCTAGTTTATTTGATAAAACCTCACTTCCTGCAATCACTTGATCT